>CADBXH010000001.1 GCA_902798605.1 uncultured Ruminococcus sp.
GTAAGACCCCTTGAAGACTACGAGGTTGATAGGCTGCGTGTGTAAGCATGGTGACATGTTCAGCTTGGCAGTACTAATAGGTCGAGGGCTTGACCACAAAGAAGTGCCGAGACGCGAAGCCCGGAAATAACGACCGGCGAGGACTAAGCTGTGGAGTAAACAGAGTTTACGAAACAGATTAGACGAGTGGAAGTTATTTACGGATAAGCGAAGCGTAACGAGGCATGACATTAATCAAGCAAACAAAAGAATACTTTGGTCTAAGTCAGTATTATTCATACAATCCTCTTTATCTCTCCTTTATTCAGTTTTCAGGGTATTTACCCTTTAACAGAAGCACTATCGCAAGGTAGTGCTTTTATTTTTAGTTATGGAGTATTTTATGAATAAGATAAATCTTTTGGCGCTTGATCTTGACGGGACTGCGTTAAAATCAAATAACACACTGTCTGAGGCAGTCAAGAAAGCGATTGAGAACGCTTACAAAAGCGGAATCATCATTGTAGCGGCGAGCGGCAGGCCGTTTGCGTCTATGCCTAAAGCAATTTTGGATATGCCTGAATTTGAATATTATATCGCCTCAAACGGGGCGGCGGTTTATGACAGAAATGGCAAAAGACTGCAATCTGTTACGCTTAATGAATATGATGTACTAAAGCTTTTGAAGCTGACCGAGAGTTATGATCTGATTTGGGAGGCTTTTCTCGAGGGCGAGACCTGCACAGACAGCCGTTATTACAACGACCCGATGAGCTACGGTTGCAGCGCCGCGTATGTAGATTATGTCCGGTCGTCGCGCGGGACGTCCGACGATATGCGCGGATATATTTACGATAACCGAAAAAGACTTGACAGCGTTGAGTTTGTCAGCATTGATCGGGAGTTAAGAGAGAAACTCCGGTATATGATGGAAAAAAACATCCCGACATTTTATGTTACGTCATCATCGAGGAATTTTGTTGAGATAATGGACGGCGAGGCTACAAAGGCAAACGCGCTTAGGTTTATTTGCGATTTGCTGAACATTCCGCTTGAAGAAACCGCGGCGGCAGGCAATGCCGATAACGATGTTGATATGATCGTTGAAGCGGGATTGGGTGTTGCGGTCAAAAACGCGACCCCAAAATGCTTGAACGCCGCGGATATCATGGTTGAGAGCAACGATAACGACGGCATCGCCGAGCTTATAGAAATGATAAGAGGCTGACTCTTTTGAGTCAACCTCTTTTTTAGTTAATCTTCATTTATATCCGCGAAGTCCGCGCCGGTCAGGAAGTCGATGCTTCGCTCGACCGAGTCGACCGATTTGCCCCACTCCTTGCCGCGGTTGCGGTAGTCGTACATTGAGATGACGTCCTTGATATCGTCCCTGAGCTCGATCAGGTAATTTTTTGCGAGATCGGAGGTGTCTGCGTGGAATTCTGCCATAAGTTTTGACGGAATTCCGCCCTTGCCCATAGCCGTTTCCATAATGAATTTATAGTGCTTGAGGCAGATGAACGGCTGCTCCTTGTAGAGCTTGCGGAACTCTCCGCCCTTTTGCCATTCGACAAAGACAGTCGCCATAAGATGATACATATCTTTTTCGATCCTCTCGCAGACATAGCAGGAATCAAGCACGTTCCCGATACCCGCCAATGATTTTTTGTCGGGTTTTGAGTTGGTTTTTTTCGGCATATAATTGTCAATTATCTCCTGCAAATGGGTTTCGAGTATCAAAGCATTGGGAAGCTTTTGTCCTGTCTGTGACATCTGCAAAAAATGGCGGCGGCAAAAGCCCATTTTGTTTGTCGTGACCCTGATGTTAGGTTCCATCATAGCGTCGCCGGTGATAAAGCCGACATACTGTTTTTCGAGCATTCCTTCCATCCGGCACGCGGGACAGCCGCATTTTGGCGCAAAAAGGTCATTTATTGGTATAGTAACGATAGTTTCTTTCATAATTCAAAACCTCCTGAATTTTATTGTATCATATTTTATCGAAATATGGTATAATTATTTTTAAAAGGGGAGATTTTTATGAAGCGGAGTTTTGACAGCCAAATCGTTATTCCGGACGTGCGTGATCTTGACCTTGAACAGACGCTCGATTGCGGGCAGAGTTTTAGGTGGGAGAAGCAGGACGACGGGTCTTTTTCGGGCGTGGCTTTTGATAAATTCGTCAACATCAGCCTCGACGGAACCGATATGACAATAAAAAACGCGGTCGAAGATGACCGCGAGCTGTGGTTCGATTACTTTGATTTAGCGCTTGATTACGGCAAGATACGCGAGGATATAAGCGAGATACATCCCGTTCTGAAAGAGGCGGCAAAGTATGCGCCGGGTATCAGGATATTGCGGCAGGATCCTTACGAGGCGCTGTGCACCTTTATCATTTCCCAGAACAACAACATCAAAAGGATAAAGGGGATAGTCGGCAGGCTGTGCGAGAGCTTTGGCGATGAGATTGATGACTGTGTTTACGGCTTCCCGACCGCCGAGAGGCTGGCGAAGCTGACTCCCGATGACCTTGCTCCGCTCAGGGCGGGGTTCAGGAACCGGTACATAATCGACTCCGCGAAAAAGGTCGCGTCGGGCGAGGTCGATTTGGAGCTCTGCAAGACAGCCGATTACGAGGCGGCTCGCGCAGAGTTGATGAAAATAACGGGCGTGGGCGTAAAGGTCGCGGATTGCACGCTGCTGTTCGGTATGCACAGGGTAGAGGCGTTCCCAATAGATGTTTGGATGAAGCGCGCGATGGAAAAGCTGTTCCCCGGGATGACTGCAGCGGACTTCGGCGAATACGCGGGGATAGCCCAGCAGTATATCTTTCATTACAGCAGGATGCATCCGGAGATATTTGCTGACACCTGATTTGTTTTTTGCGTGCAGGGCAGCGCATAGATTGACAAGGTGAGCAAGTTGTATTATAATAATACTACTTTATTATGAAAGGAAAGTGGATATGGCAGTATTAACAGTTATTTTAGGAGTGTTGGTGTTTTTAGGCGGCGTTGCCTGCCTTTGGGTACCTGAAGCAACAGGTTTTTTGTTTGAATCGATTTACGTGTATATTTTCTTGGTTCTGTTCTTTGTTTCGGGTATTGTACTTCTTATCAGATGTATTGCCGCAAAGCGTTTTGGCATTGACTTTTTCTTCGCGATACTAACATTGTTGGTCGGGGGATTTGTTTTGTCTCTATTATTTGGCACGCCCTACGCATCACTCATAACGGTGCAAATAATGCTCTGGATAACTGCGATTTGGTTGATAGTTTGGGGAATCGTGAGCTTTGTAAACGTAATCAGGACAAGGAAATTAGTCGGAGGCGGAATGTTCGCGTTTGGATTAATTGTATCGATCCTGCTGATTTTGTTTGGCTGTTATTCGTGTTTCCATCTTCAAGTCATCGCAGGTTTACTTGGAGTCCTCATAAGCATAGCTATTATGTTTGCAGGAATCGACCTGATTATGCTTGGCTGCACAAGCGGAAGACTCAAAAAATAACAAAAGAACATTTGAGTCGGCTCGTTAGGAGCCGGCTTTTGTTATGCAATTGTGCAAAACTGCCAAAACGGCAAGCGAAAATTTGGATTGCTCATAATGTTTTAGCGTGATATAATTAAGATAGTATTTATATACAAAACAAAGCAACACCGGATTTGGAGTGCTTGTTTAAATAATTCTTTACAAGGAGGAAAACAAATGCGAAAATCCAAAAAAATCTTAGCGGTCACGCTGGCGCTTATTTTGGCTCTCAGCGTACTGGTTGTTAGCGTTCCGACAATGATGGCGAATGCCGCGGGCGGAGCGGCTTCGGTATCGCTCAAAAGCACGGCGTACAACTCTAACGCCACGGTGACGATCGGCTGGCAGAAGGGCTCGGGCGGAGCAACAGGCTTCCAAATCGCCAAGAAAAAGCAGGGCGATAAGAGCTATTCATACTTCTATGTCGGTGGCGGCAGCACAAAGTCGTACAACGATAAGAGCGTTGTTTGCGGAACGATCTATTACTATCAGGTAAGAACCGTTTACAAGGTCGGCAAAACCACAAACTACAGTTCTTGGAGCAACAGCAAGACCATCACAACGCTGTACAGACCCACGATCACCAGTTTGAATTATATCAATTACAACCTGAATATTAATTGGAACAATATTAAGGGCGTTTCGCATTTTCGGCTCGCGTTCAAGCGCAAGACCGATAAGGCGTGGAATTACCGTGATGTAAAGAATAGGTATTATAACGTTAAAAATCCAACATACGGCGCGACATACATTGTTCAGGTCTGCCCGATGAATGGCTCGATTGCCGGTCAGTGGTCGGCTGCAGCGTCCTTGTCGATCAATACCGGAAATTATAAGCCTCAGATAACACATATTAGGAACGATGCTACTTTCAACAGAATAATTATAGATTGGACGTTCCCGATGGAATGTTCAGGTTATTTTCTTTACTACAAAAAAGCACAGGATTCAAGTTGGACAACTGAAAGATGGTATATGTCTTATTCAGAATCATCTGATGTTAAAATCAGCAAATTATCCAGTCATATTAATTATGAAGAAAAGGGAACAACATATTATATTCAACTGAGAGCTGTTGATTTACATAGTCACAACAGCAGCTTTTCGAGCGTGTTGACTTATAACTTAACGACAGATGTTGATTATAATAGTTTTGAAGTGAACAACTCCATTGTTGATGAAGCTGCTTTCGGAAACGAAAACAATATTACGCTAAAGGTATGGGCTCCCGACAAAGAAGTATCGCTTGTAAAGAAACAGGTTGAAGATTTTAAAAAGGCATATCCCAATAAGACATTCAAAAACATTCAGGTAGAAGCTAAGAGTGAGGGAGACGCTGTTTACGCGCTTAATCCTTATGGTATTGACAATTCCGCAGATGTACTCAGCTTTTCGTCTGATCAGTTTAATAACGTTGCGGGTACTAGTAACTATACGGGGTATCTTGTTCCGGTTGCGTTCAATAATTATGTTTCCGAAGCTAACAGCGAGTCATCGATTAAGGCGGCGAAAACAAACAACAAGCTATGCGCTTACCCCTTGACAGCTGACAACGGTTATTGCCTTGTATACGATAAAAGAGTAGTATCGAGCACCCAGGCTCAGACTCTCGAGGGAGTTCTCGCGGCATGTAAGGCAAAGGGCAAAAAGTTTTTATTTAACTGCGGTGATGGATATTATGCATGCACATTCGCTTTCACCGGCGGAGCAAGGTTTGACGGATCGGAAGAATATGGCGGCAATAAACAGGTGTTTTTAGATTATGACGAGGATGAGGCTGTCGCTACCCTCCAGGCGTTCTCAAAGCTGATGCACGACTATAAGGGTACATTCGTGTCACTTGATAACACTCAGATCGCCTCGGGCTTCGCAACAGGTTCGGTCGGTGCAGGTGTTGACGGTTCATGGAACGCTGCGGCGAATAAAGGTGTGCTCGGCAATAATTTCGGCGCGGCAAAGCTTCCGACAATCAATGTCAACGGTCAGGCAAAGCAAATGGTTCCAATGCAGGGATACAAATATTTAGGCGTAAACGGTTATTCAAAATTCCCCGCATCGGCTCAGATTCTCGCGCTTTATCTCTCGGGTGAAAAGTGCCAGAGAGAAAGAGCTGAGCAGCTCGGATACTGTCCGACAAACAAGGTTGTAAGCAACAGTAATGTTGCCAAGAATGATCCGGTAATAAACGCTATGAACCAGCAATCAGAATATGCTGTTATAAATGTTTGTGTTTATTATGGGTTCTGGGAGCCAATGGGTGACCTCGGCAACAAGCTTATTGCAGACGGCACCAATCCCAACAACCAGACGTATTTCAGAAATCTGCTCAATGAGACAGTATCATACATCAAAGATGAAATGGGATAAACAATAGAATAAACAACAAGAGCAAGGCGTAAAAACCTTGCTTTTTTTTTGCTGTATCTTCGCTGTCATCCTGAGCGTAAGCGAAGGATCTCATATCCAATTATCCATATCAGTGGAAAAACCGTGAGATTCTTCGGCGAGCCTCAGAATGACAGTGTATTTTTTATTCGTTAATGTTGTAAAATCTCTTTGCGTTTTCCGCTGTGATGTCAAGCAGCTCCTGAACGCCCAAGCCTCTTAATGAGGCTATTTTTTCTGCCGCGAAGATGATTTTTGAGCTGTCGTTTCGCTTGCCTCTGAACGGCACGGGCGCCATATACGGCGCGTCGGTTTCGAGCAGGAGCCTGTCGATCGGTATTTCGCTCGCGACCCCAATGCTGTGCTTTGCGTTTTTAAAAGTCACAACTCCGCCGAGGCTGACATAACAGCCTATGCGCACCGCTTCGCGCATCAGCTCTACACTGCCCGAAAAGCAGTGGACAAGCGCGTTTGGCTTGTATTTGCGCAGGAAATCGAAAGTATCTCCGTGCGCCTCGCGGTCGTGAACGACAAGCGGCATTTTTAAATCGAGCGAGAGCTTGATCTGCTCCTCAAAAACCCGCTTCTGCAAGTCCTTGGGCGTATCCCAGTGGTAGTCAAGCCCTGTCTCGCCGATCGCGACTACCTTCGGATGCTTGGTCAGCTCCGCGATTTTTTCAAGATAATTATCGGGGATACCGATGATGTTTTCCGGATGATAGCCCACAGCGGCGTAAAAATAGTAGTATTTTTCGCAAAACTCGATCGCCTTGGCGGCGGTTTTGAGGTCGACCGCGTTGTTGACAACTCCGCAAACTCCCTTTTGCGGGAGCGATGCGAGAAGCTCATCGCGGTCCTCGTCAAACCAGCTGTCGTCATAGTGGGCGTGAGCGTCAAAAATGTTTTTGTAACCCATATCAGCAGATCTGCGAGCCCGCGGGCATACCGTCAATGGTGAGCACCTGCAGCTTTTCGCCGTCGGGAGTTTCCTGAACAGCGGATAGGATCATACCCTGGCTCTCAACGCCGCAGAGCTTAACGGGCTTTAAGTTCGACACAAAGAGTATCTTCTTGCCGACAAGCTCCTCGGGTTCGTAGTGCATAGCGATACCGCTGACGATAGTTCGTTCGCCCGCGCCGTCAAAAATCGTGAATTTCAGGAGCTTTTTGGACTTCTTGACTTTTTCGCAAGCCTTGACATCGCCTACGCGGATGTCGCACTTCGCGAAATCATCTATAGCGATTTTCGGAATGCTCTCTAAATCGAGCTTTTCTTCCATCTCCTCGATCGTCTGCTCGTTTGCGGCGGAAGCTTTCTGCATAGCAACAAGCTTTTCCTCAAATTCCTTGGGGTCTATGCGCGCGAACAGCGGCACAGCCTTGTCAAGCTGAGTGCCGGGTTTGTAAACGCCGAAAGATTTGAGACTCTCGTAATCGGCATCGGTGCAGTTGATCTGATTGAGGATCGCCTTGTTGGTGTCTGGCATAAAGGGCGCGATCAGCACGGCGATATAGCGGATGCTCTCGAGCAGGTTATACAGAACCGTGCCGAGGCGCGGCTTGTTGGCTTCGTCCTTGGCGAGAGCCCACGGAGCAGTCTCGTCAATATATTTATTGCAGCGCTTTGCGAGGTTGATGACCGCCTCTACAGCGTCGCTCATATGGAAAATATTGATAGCATCGTCGACCTTCTTGACGGTGTCAAGGCAGAACTGCTTGAGCTCGTCGTCAAGCGGCTCGGCGGCAACGGGCTCCTGAACCACTCCGCCGAAATATTTGTTGTTCATCGCTACGGTGCGGTTGACAAGGTTGCCGAGAGTGTTCGCGAGGTCGGAATTGAATCGCTCGATGATCGTGTCGTAGGTGATAGAGCCGTCGTTTGCAAAGGGCATCTCGCTGAGCAGATAATAGCGCACAGCGTCAACGCCGATAAGCTTTACAAGCTCGTCCGCGTAGATAACGTTGCCGCGGCTCTTGCTCATCTTGTCCTCTCCGAACAGCAGCCACGGGTGGCCGTAGACCTGCTTGGGCAAAGGCTCGCCCAGCGCCATAAGCATAATGGGCCAGTAGATAGTGTGGAAGCGGACGATGTCCTTGCCGATGATGTGCGCGTCGGCAGGCCAGAACTTTTTGTACATCTCTGAGCTTCCGTCGGGATCGTAGCCGATACCGGTGATATAGTTCGACAGCGCGTCTATCCAAACATAAACAACGTGGTCGGGGTCAAAGTCAACGGGCACGCCCCACTTAAAGCTTGTGCGCGATACGCAGAGATCCTGCAGGCCGGGTTTGATAAAGTTGTTGAGCATTTCCTTTTTACGGCTCTCGGGGTAGATGAAGTCGGGATTTTGCTCAATATAGTCCTCAAGCTGCTTTTGGTACTTTGAAAGGCGCAGGAAGTAAGCCTCCTCCTTGGTCGGCTTTACCTCTCTGCCGCAGTCAGGGCACTTGCCGTCGACAAGCTGGCTCTCTGTCCAGAAGCTCTCGCACGGCGTGCAGTAAAGTCCCTCGTAGCTGCCCTTGTAGATATCGCCCTGCTCATAGAGCTTTTTGAATATCTTTTGGATCACGCGCTCGTGGTCGGGGTCGGTGGTGCGGATGAATTTGTCGTAGGAAGTGTTGAGCACGTCGCAGATATCGCGGATCTCGCCCGCGACCTTGTCGACATATTCCTTTGGCGAGCAGCCCTCTGACTGGGCGTACATCTCTATTTTCTGACCGTGCTCGTCGGTTCCCGTCTGAAAGAACACGTCGTAGCCGAGCATTCGCTTATAGCGCGCGATAGCATCGGTCAGAACGATCTCATAGCTGTTGCCTATGTGCGGCTTGCGCGAGGTATAGGCGATCGCTGTGGTGATATAATACGGTTTTTTGTTACACATGAGTAATTCCTCCTTTATTAGGCAAATGAGCCTTTCCTATTATTATACCAATTCAGCCGCAAAAATGCAACCTTGATAAAAAGCATATCCACGGTAATAATTTGCGATTTGCCGGCGTATAGTATAATACGGGCGGCTCAAAGGGCTGTAAAGCTAAAAAAGACTTGACAAAAACGCCGTTTCGTGGTAATATAATTAAGCTAAATATATATCGCGGGATAGAGCAGTTCGGTAGCTCGTCGGGCTCATAACCCGAAGGTCGTTGGTTCAAATCCGGCTCCCGCAACCAAACAAGGTGGTTTATCTAAACCACCTTTTCTTTTTGCCAACTTTTCTTAAAATGCTTAAAAATGGCTTATCTATGCGGTTTTTTGGCAACGATAAAGTAAAGGTCGGTAAAGATGAAAAAAGATCAAGTAATAAAGCATACACATCTTAAACCCCCAGATAACCCCCCAACAAATTATCAAAATATAAAATACCACACATACAAAGGTTTTTTGTTCGGCTCTCTGTTAACCGCAGAGGGCTGTTTTTTTATGTATGGCGGTTGAGATAGCGGAATGCCAGAACAACCACGAATGCGGTGTGCTGAACGGCATTTGTTACTGATGTCTCGGGCATAGAATTCATTGATACCGCTGTGATTAGGATCTATGTCAACACATCCTTCGCCGTCCTTATAACTGACCCGTTTTAACTTGCACCAATCTGTATATCCCAGCATATCATTAAACCCGATCTCGTCTAAGGGAACAACAGACTCATAGGGGTCATAATAATCGCTCTCATAATCCCAGTTACTATCGTAGTAGTCGCTGTCATCCTCCCGATATGTTTATATTTGCGATTGGTTTTCCTCATCAAATCACCCTTTAAATAAAGCGGACACTCCGCATTATATTTATACATTGTAATTATAACATACACATACCCTTGTGCTATTGGTGATTTATATAGATTATCAATGTATTGTTGTGCACTATACCCAATTTTTTCTATGCTCTGAGTTCTGAAATTGTATTTAAACGTTTTAGCAGCAAAACAATTATAAGTGATTGTAAATTTTTATCCCCCCCTCAAACAACTAATTGACAGAGTATGGTATAATAAGCACAACGAAAAAGAAAACGATTATTCGCGTGTTGAGAGGAGATCAATTATGAAAAAGAGAGTATTTGTAACGGCGATCATTATGGCGATAGCTATGTCGGTGTTTACCGGCTGTTCCGGCGGAAAAACAAGCGAAATCAACACACAGCCCGAACCGACGCAAGCGGCAACCGCAGCATATACAACAATAAAGCCGACTGAACCCACAACAGCCGAACCGACTACAGAACCGCCCGCACCTACCGAGTTTTCGAGAGCTGATTATTTGCGCAGCGGATATTGGTGCTGTTATGACGGCGGAACTTCGATGTACGCCTATACGTTTGAAGCGGAATCGACGGGTCATGGAAAGTATTTCGGTCATTGTCATATTTATGACGTAAAGAATAACGAGGTGATCGAAAAAAATGAAGAAAACACCCACGAGCACAACACCAACGCGATAATAAATTACGAGATCACGGACGATTCTGTGTTACTCACGGAAGAAGGCGGACTTGAAAGTGAGCTGAAATTCACCGAGGATAATGATGTGCTGATCAGAAACACCAACGGAAAAGAAGAGCGGTATCATCACTTCAGCTCGGTACCCGACTATGATGAGCTTCAGGCGCTCGTGTCGTCGCAAAATAATCAGTCTGATAAAAAAGAAAAATCCAAAGAGGATATTTTGAACAGCGGTATCTGGGTCAAATACTCACCGCAGGCACCGATGTTTGAAACATATGCTTTTAGTGACGGAATTATTGAACACAAGGAATATATGTTTGACAACGGAAGCGTTCGAGAGTATAATTCAGGAAACACACGCTCGTTTATGACTTATACCGTTGATGATAACGGCGTTACTATCCGAGATGACAAAAGCCGCGAATGGACGTATTACTTCACTGACGACGAGGGCGTCCTTGAACGCACATATCAAGACACATATGGGAATGACACGTTTACGGCTACGGAAAAAATGTATCATCACGATTCGCTGCCGTCATACGAAACCGCTAAAGAACAGAGCAATAAGAGGGGATAACAATGAAAAAGCTACTTGTATTTGCATTGCTTTTAATGTGTTGTTTTATGACAGCATGTTCTGCCAAACCCGCGGGTCAAAACGAAACGACACCACATACAAGCGAGTATTCTCAGATAACAACACAAGCCGAAGAAACAACCGTGAGAACTGAAATCGAGACGATCCCGGCAAATGTGACGGATCCGCCGACAGACCCGCCAACCGAACCCCCGACAGATCCGCCGAAGGATACAAAGTGGAAACAGCTTTATATCGATTATATAAACACGCTTGATCATCAAATCTACAACAGCTTTGAATTGATCAATATAGATGATGACAATATTCCCGAGCTGGCGGCTTTTAGTAATGCGCACGTTGCTCAGAGCTATCTTTGTTGGGTGCACAACGGCGATCTGTGCAAGGGAAGTATTTCGTTTTCGGGCTTCAAATACTTTGAGGGCGAGAATAAGTATTTGTGCGAGGATGGTTTTACAGGCTCAGGTTGGGATACCGTAAAACGCATAAACGGCGCTAATGAGGAAGAGATTGTAAAAGGCGATTTTTGCAATGTAAAAGGACAAGAGCATTACACATGGGACGGAGTGGATTATCCGAACCAAGAGGCTTATGAATCTGCCAAAAACAGAGATTTTGACAAAAGCAAAGCGCAGGAGGTAAACAACGCAAAAACGTATTCCGAGATTTGCGAGCTGATAAGAGATTATTGATGCAAAGGAGGAATCAAAGACAAGACAAGCGATAAATCACGGAATACTTATAAAAGACAGGATGCCCCAAGCGGCATCCTCTTTTTTATCCCCCCTCAAACAACTAATTGACAGAGTATGTTATAATAAGTACAACAAAAAAAGAAAGCGATTATTCGCGTGTTGAGAGGAGATCAATTATGAAAAAGAAAGTTTTTATAGCGGCGATTATTATGGCGATATCGGTCACGGCATTTTCGGGTTGCAGAATCAGCACCGATTTACCGACAAAAAACAGCTCGGGATCTTCATCATATGCTCCGACCCAAAATAAAGCGACCGAACCGAAGCATTATTCCGAATCCGTGCAGACTGCGACGGAGAGTTGGACAGAGGCGCCCACCGAGCCGCCGACGGAAGACGCCAACAAAACAGCCTACAGCGCGTATTATGATTATTTATCGAATCATTATGATTTGTTCAGCAACACATCCGGATATGAAAGTTCGCATGATGATAATATCATCGCCTTTAAGGACCTTGATAATGACGGCACGGACGAAATGGTTTGCACAAGATATTCCGATTCAAGACACATGGAAACAAATCTGTGTATTTTCTCATATAAAAACGGCGCGCTCCAAACCTTATATGACAGTAAGCTTTTTGTTCACGCGGGAGCAGAAGCGGCTTATTCGGTGTTTATTGCCGGGGATCTGGAAATGTACAGTATACTAAATCATCACCCGCACAATAATGTAACAAAGTACGAGGTCACAGATTCGGGCGTTAAGGCGGTACAGATAGCCAAAACAGAGGGCGAAGGTACCGGAAATCCGGAGGTTGACTGCTATATTGAAGGTAAAATGGTCAGCAACTCAGAATACTATTCGTTTGTTGACAATATAAAATCCGAGGCGACGGAGAATCTTTGTTTCAGCCATCCTAATACAATCAACAAAAGCGCCAATGACATCTCGATGTCATACAGCGAGGCGTGCGAATATTTGAAAAACAATTCATAATACAGAACAGAAACATAAAAACTTAGGAGGAAATTCGAGGAGGTTTATTAATGAGTAAAAGAATAGCTGCGTTAATGGTTATCACAATGCTGCTGCTTTCCGTAACGGGATGCGCTTCTTCATACGGCGAGGCAAGCAAAACAGAGAATACAACAGAAGTTCAGAGCAGCTCGGCTGAAACAACCGCGCAGGTAACTACAGCCGCTCAGACAACAACTGCCGAACCGCCGACAGAGAAACCAACAGAACCGCCGACAGAAATTGAAACTGCGAAACCTAAATTAACAATATCGGACGGCGATACGATCGAGCTTTCGGGAACAGTGACTGTTGAGGAGGATAGCTCCTCGCCGAGTTTTACAACCTATCACGCGATCCTTAATCTTGACGAGCCGTTCAGCTGTTATCTCGTTGGGCTGAGTTATGACGGCACAAAGCTTTATTACATTGACTCGGTACAAATTCCTGCGGAATACAGAGACAGAGTGGGTGAGCATGTGACCGTCTACGGCAAGGTGATGACCGCACACACAGGACATCATTTAAGAGATATTGTGCTTACCTGATTCGGAAACAAGTTGCTCTCTTAACACAATATAATAGGTTTCGACCGCCGCAAGTTTTCCGCTTGCGGCGGTCGTTTTTTGTTTTAATATAATGTTTTGCGTTTTTTCTCCCCCCTTAAATATCGGATCAAAATACCGTGCTAAGATAAATACAACGAAACAGAGAGGAGCAGGAGAAAATGATTTGCATTAACCCCTGCAAAACAAATACGATCATATGAGGAGGTGAGATCGTGAACAGGGCGTTATCGGAGACAGAGACAAGCCGCTTGATGCAAAACGGGATCGAAGTGACCGAACACCTCGGCAGCGGCACCAGCAGCGAAGTGTTCGCTATCGCACCGTATAAAGGAGTCGACAATCTGTGCATAAAATATTACTACGATTACCCGCACAAAACCATCCAAAAGGAGTATGAGCGGTACAGACTTCTTTACAACACGGCGCCGACGCAATTCGCGAGGGTTTACGATTTGGTGTGGATAGATTTTCCGGACGAACAGTTTCCCGATCTAAAGCACCGCGCGGCGGCAATGGTAATGGAAAGGTTAAAGCCGCTCGACGTTACGGACCGTTCGCTTAACAATATGGTCAAGGTGCTGTTCGACTGCCTTGCCTGTTTGGGGTACATCCACATACTCGCGATGGTGCACCGCGACCTAAAGGCGGACAACATAATGTATTGCGAGCGCACGGGAACTTACGTTTTGCTCGACTACGGGATCTCACACGCCTGCAAGGGTACGTTTACGGAACCAAACTGCACGGGAACTTTTTATTACATCAGTCCCGAGAGCCTGAGGGGCTGCTACAGCAAAAAAAGCGACCTTTACTCAATGGGGATGATAATCCGCGAAATGCTAGTGGGCAGGGAATATGAGATCCCGGAGGACGGCGACATAAAAGAGGTCATCGGCTCGCTTTACCAAATCAAATCGGAGCTGAAACCGCTTGACGAAAGCAAATTCAATTCTCCGGAACTGATACGGATAGTAAACCGGTTGACGCGGTTTGACCGCGCGGAACGGTATCCCGATTATAAATCGGCGATAATGGATGTCAAAAAACTTATCAGACAAAACCAAGAGGTTCGACTTTCAAAGAAGATTTGTCCGGCAGGAGTTATTTGTTTGATAGCGGTGAACGAGATGTATCTTTCGGGAATGGATATGAACGAGGTCTTGGAGGTGACAAGAGAAAGCATCGGCGTCCGTTCCGACAACAGTTTGCGGATCTCGGTGTTCCCGTTTTCGGACAAGCTTTATCTGACACCGAGGCAAAACAGCCGGGCGGAGTTCTTCTCGGCGAGCAAAACTGACGGATTTTTGAATTCGCTGAGGGAGCAGATAAAACACATCCGATCGGCTTACAGAGAATACAACTTCAAACCCGACATAAAGCTTTGCGTTGTCGGCGCAAGCAACACAAAAAGAAAACGCAGAGGTATTTTCAGAAGGAAGCGCACGGCTTCTCAAATCTATGAAACAACGCAGATGACGGTAGGCGGAGACGCTGTTGTGGACTTCGGTTCAATGGGGATAGAAAATGTTATGATCCTCAACCGTTCCGAAGCATTGCGGCAATATTTACTTGAACGCTTTTCGGCATCTTGCGTAAATCATTAAAACATTTTTGGAGGTTCATTTATGGAAATCATGTATGCGATTATTTCGATTTTATTTCTTTCGGCAGTTCTTTTATTAATGGTGATGTTATTCGGAAAAAGGAAGGTTCCTTTCTTCAATTCATCCAAAAAGAAAAACGACGACTATCCCGCGGATGAAGATCCCAACAAGGATTATTATCTGAAATACAACGGCTCCGCGGGAATCAACCAGACTATAAAAGTCGGAACCGTAGAAGTGACTGTCACAAACGTTCGCGACAACAGCGTACACGTTACAACAACGATCGATCCCTCTATGAACAAGGGCGGAGTCAGCGTTGGAAGAGGCAAAAACTGCGACTACACTATGTCGTCAATGCTTATGGATTCCGACGGGGCGTTTTTGGTAAAACAGATCGGCGATACATATGTGCTTCTCGCCAATCTGGACAGCCTCAACGGTATGACAAAAACCTACGGCGGCGAGCGCTGCAAGTCGATCTACTTTACACCCGAGGGAACGGCTACCTGCTTTGTGGGTCCCATTCGATTCGATTTCAGACTCCCCGGAGCTGAACCGGAAAGTTTCGCAAACAGCTTCTCGGAGAGAAAACCGAACTTTTACGAGGGCACGATCGGCGTGACAAAGGTTCATTCGATTTAGATATAAAATGGCGGAAACGTTCGGTTTCCGCGGCAGGAGGGGATTGATTTGGCTGTTGCAAGAGAACGTATTTTTCAGGCTTGCATCACATGGGCAGTAATTATCTGTACATTTCTTTTCTATGTTTTTACGGTGCTGTTCAAGGCGCCCGATATGGTGATCCCGTTTTGTGTAACGGTCTTGCCTTTGGCGGCAGGGTGCTGTGCGTTAACGGCCATAACGGCAAAAAACGGTGACGGCATCTGTTTTGGAGCGATGATTTTCCTGACGTTTTTGCTGATCAGCGGCAACGCTTATCAGGTTGTTCTCGGTGAAGTAAGCCCTATGAAAATCACGCTGATACATACGGTGGCGGTAATAACCGCGGCGGCGGCCCTTTGGCTGTATGTCAATGTATTAAAAAAACGTCTGCTTATCACCAAGAAGGGTTATTTTAAGGCGATGGCGGTAACCGGCGCGGCAATCATATTTTTGTTCCTTGTTTTGCTTGTGTTCGGTTCATCCATCAACTCAGCAAGGCTTTGGATAAAGCTCCCCGGCGGAGTTACTCTGCAGCTCAGCGAGATCATCAAGCTGCTGTTCTATATTCTGCTCGCGCTGATTTATAACAGCAACGCAACGGTAAAACAAAGGATACTTATCGGCATAGGATCGCTGGCGGTCACATCGTTGTTTTTAGCCGCGCTCAATGAATTCGGCACGGTCTTGGTGCTGCTGACGGTTTATCTGATCACACTGTTCATCAACGTAAAAAACAAATACTCATTATTGATAATCGCGGGTTTTACCCTCGCGATCATAGGCTCGCTGCTGCTCGTGTTCGGCACTCACGACGCGATGGCGTCGCAGACCGGATTCATCCCCGACAAGCTCAACAAGGTTTACGCAAGGCTTACCCTCGCGGATGATGACCAGCTGATGAGAGCTTTACAGGGAATAGTCAACGGCGGGATATTCGGAGCGGATATGGATTATCTTATAGATGTATTCTCTATCGAGGCGGACTTTGCTCCCGCGGGGATCGCCCAGTACTTCGGCATAGGCGTTCTTGTAGCGTGTATCGCCGCTGTCTGCGGAATATTCTACACTATGTATCTCCGCAGCAGAGACGAAGCGTTAAACGAGCGTTCAAAGTACAAGGTAGCTTATATCTTTGCGCTGGCTATAGCGGTCCAGGCTATCTTCAGCCTCGGCGGCAATATCGGGGTCCTGCCCTGCGCGGGCATCGGGTTCCCCGGATTGTCGTGGGGCGGTACACAGATAACAGCGTTCTATATCGAGGCGGCGTTTATTGTATACGGGCTCCGGGTCAGGGAAGCCGAGC
Organism: uncultured Ruminococcus sp.; assembly: GCA_902798605.1. The sequence goes on from CADBXH010000001.1 coordinate 16,799, forward strand.
CGGCAAAAAAGCGAATCAACAGGAGTCGATTTTATGTGGAAGCGGAAGTACAGCAATAAGTTAAAAATAGTAAGTATTCTTATCACCGTTTGCTTTATGTTCCTGATCGGAGCGGCGCTGAGCAAGGGCGGAGTCGTAGCGATGAACCACGATTCCTACGTTGCCAAAACCCAAACAACAAAAAAGCTTAACGACGACAAAGTTCAGTACAAAACGGTGCTCGGAAATGTTTACGACGCAAAAGGAGCTCCGATCCTTGAATCGTCGGAAACGATAGATAAATCAAAATATGAATATAACAAATCATATTCACATCTGCTGGGCAGCGTTTCGCTGAGCAACGACGCGTATCTCAGCAACAATTGGGAGACTCTGACCGATACCTCGGCTCCCGACGCGGTCGACAACAAAGGTTATTCGGTTATGCTGACGATCAACAATGACCTGCAGCAATTTGCATATGAACAGACCGAGGGAACCAGGGCGAGCGTAGTGGTTCTCAAACGCCACAGCGGAGAGATCGTTGCGATGACCTCGACATATCAACAGGATTTTGACCTCGGCAGCGACATCACGGACGAAGAAATAGCGGCATACAACAACTGCGGCGAGTCCGTATGGGTTCCGGAATATCTGAATTCTTATCCTCCGGGCTCCTGTCAAAAAATCTTTTCATCGGCAGTCGCCTACGAAACAGGCAACGGTGATTACACCATTGACGACACAGGCGAGATAAGCTACGGCGGAGACAAGATATGCAACTTTGAAAAGAAAGCGTACGGCAGCGGGCTGGATATGGAAAAGGCTTTCAGCGTAAGCGCCAATACCTACTTTGCATCTCTTTTCAATAAAACGGATGTCGGCGATATACGCAGATTGTCCGACGCTTTGAAGCTGAATGATTCGATCGAAACGGATTTCGGAAAGATAAACAACAACTTCTCGTTCGGAGGCTACAGCGATTTTGATGTCGGCTTGCTCGCTATCGGACAGAAAAACGAGCTTTCATCTGTCGGAATGGCAATGATGACACAGGGAGTGATAGACAATGAGATATATCAGCCTCACGTTACAAAAGCCACCTGCTACAGCGACAAAAACGGAGAACTTAAAACAAAGGAGACAACTAAAGAAAACCTGCTGACATCGGGAATGCTCAAGGACGGAACATCCGAGCAGGTACGGCAGCTGATGGAAAACACAGCACATTCCGAAGGTTATGGTCTAAGCGATAACATTCTCGGAGCCAAGACCGGTACAGCCGAGATAGAGATAGACGGAACATATACCGACCGCGCTTCAATGGTCGCATATGACGAGGATTATATCGTGGTTGTTTCAAAAATAGAAAGCAGTATGGGTATTTCAAACAAAGATTTAGTTGAAAAGATATTCAAAAAACTTGACGATGTTTCTCAGTAAGCAAACTCTGAAAACAGCAAGGCACAAAGCGCAAATATCAGTCAGAAGGTGTTTTAATGATATACAACGAAGTAATTCTTGACTCGGCGTTATTCAAAAAACCGCTCAGTCAAAACGCAAAATTTTTCATAAGGTCAAATCGTGTTGTACTGTCCGCGACCTTCTTTTCGGAGGTTCAATCATATACAGAGATCCTGCGCGGCAGCTATGCCGAAAATCTGACCGAAAACCTCAGTACGATAATCTCGATGCTGCACTGCGGCGGAAAAATCATACAGTACTCTCAGCCGTTCGACGTCAGACAGCGCGCGGTTATGCTTTCCGAAAACGGATACAAGGTTTGCGTTATTACCGAGGACAACCTGTTGATTGAACGCCTTTTGACAAGCAGCGCGATCAATGTTGATGTTTACGATTTGAACAAAGACGCGCTAAGCCCGCATATGTCGCATAAAAACGCTTTTTGCACGGTAGACAAAAAAACGGCAAGCTCAAAAATAGTTTCGGGCATCAAGAGCGGAACAGAGCTTGATACGCGCATGGGCTTTGGCTATACGCTCACAGAAAGACTATCGGAAGACGGGGTCGAAGGATATATTTACCACGTTAAGGAACGCGGGGATCTGGTCGCGAAAATATACAAAACAGCTCCCTCGCACTCCAGAAGGATCCACCTTGAAAGGCTTTTGGTGCTCGGAAAAGAAATCAAAGCTCCGTGGTGCGCGTTCCCCGAAAACCTTCTGTATCACGACGGAAAGCTCATCGGCTTTACGATGCCGAAAATCGAAAGCATAACGATGTCGGAAGATTCTCTTTACCTCGGCGACGACGAGGATATCGAAGAAGACAGGCTGAACAAAAGGCTCAGTTACCAGGTAAAATATTGCCTGACGCTGCTGACTCAGATCAAGATACTGAATTGTTTCGGTATCAGCCTGCCGGATTTCAACGACGCGAACTTTTCGATTTATACCGAAAACCGGCCGGTTGTTTTCTATGATTCGGATTCGTTCATCTACGGCAGTTATTTCGGAAACACAATTGATGATCCGGCTTTTTCAAGACAGTACGACCTTACAAACAAGGAATCCTTATCGCTGATGTGTGAAGAAAACGCGCTGAAAATGGTATTCAGGATATTATCGCTCGGGATGTATCCGTTCAGCGGAGAGGGACAGCCGTACCGCTTCAATACGGAATCAAACGAGGCGAGCTACCGCAGACAATACTTTTTCAGCAACATCCTGAACCGTATGGATTCAGTGTTTTCGGCAAACGAGCTGCCATCGATCTGCCTTATGCTGAACGATTTAAAAAGTGTAGAAACACATTTGAAAAATGACCCCGCAAGAAACATAACGATCCGTCAGATGCGCGACACGGCGCTGGTGTCTATAGATATCGAAGGCAGTCCGGCGACATCATCAACGGAACCGCAGGATCAAACTGATTTTGAAATTGTAATAGAACCGGAAAAGCAAACCAATGTCAAAGCAAAACGCAAAGGAGTGATAGCGGCGTGGGTAGCGACATTGTCGATCATAACCGCGATCGTTATCTGGGCCGTTCTTGCAACGGTGATCAAATAAAAGCTTTGTTCAATATTTTAACAGATTTTTTCAGGAGGATTAATTAATGCCTAACTTAGCAAAACGCTTATTGATTTCAATAGTTATAGATATCAGCCCCAGCACGGGATTCAAAAACACGCTTGGAGAAAAAACACCCAACGAGCTCATCAACCAAAAGCTAAAGAGCTTTATCGCTCAGCTTTGCTCAAACAAAAAGATCCGTTCATCCGCAGAGGTTTGTTTTGTCCTTTACTCTACAAATATTGAGGTCAAACCCTTTGTGCCTCTGAAATCGCTTGAGAACAACGTTCCGCAGTTTTCACCTGTAAAAAGCGGAGGTACCCGAACCGCTTCGGCGATGAACGCGGCATATGACGCTATCCACGAAAAGGCGAGGATGATCTCAGGGAATTCATTGGGCGGCGGCCTTTACACCTCTGTTGTTATCCTTTTGACCGACGGAGATGTAAGCGTGCACGATACAGACGATATGATTGAAGAGGTTACACGTAAAATCAACGCCTGCACCGTTAAGGAGTCAAGAGCGGAAAAGATCCTCCCGATCATTGTCGGCCTTGGCGACAGTATCAACACATCGACCAAAAAAATGCTTTCGGAATTCAACAAGGGTTTTGTAGAGGACGGGTTCTTCTGGGTCCGCAACGACACCGATGAAAAGGTCGACGATAACCTGACAAGGTTATTCAAGTTTTTCAGCCGCAGCATCGTGGCGTCAGTCAGAGTAGGAGAAAACAGCGTGGACGTACTCCTCAACGAGCTTCGTTCACTGGTAGAGGAAGAATACACCGATACGCTTTGTAAGGTTTAACACTCTCGGGAAAGGAGAGATCTCAATGACATCAAAATGGAAGACAGACAGCTTTATACGCACGGGGATCAGGCACAACGAGGAAGCGATGCCGTGTCAGGACTATGTTAAGATAACTCATCTGCCCAACGGAGATATTTACGCCGGACTGAGCGACGGTATTTCGAGCAGCAGAAACTCCGAACAGGCGAGCGAAAACGCCGTTGTTATCGGCGGCAAGGTGCTGGAAAAAATGTTCCGTAAAAACAACGCGGTCCGCGAGCTGGTAAACGCGAACGAATCTAAGCTTGAAGATATTTTCGGTATCATTTCGGAATCGCTTATCGGGAGCATCCAAGACAGCTTTTCGGAGTCATCCCAGGCTGACGCGACATATGTGTTTGTGTATATCCTGCGCGGAAAATACGCGCTTGTCGGTTTTTTGGGCGACAGCTGTGTATGTATGTTTTCCCGCGGAAAGTCGATCGCCCTGACCCAGACAAGGGATTACGGCGGAGCGACCGAAAGCGTTCGCCATCCTTCCGCAAAGAAAATGATGAAATTGCAGCTTGTTGATCTGGCAAAAGAACAGATCGACGGATTTCTTCTTTCCTCGGACGGCTTGGAGGATGTGCTGTATACAAAGGGAGATACATCGCAAGCTCTCGGAGCCTGCCAGGATTACGTCAACACATTGTTTGAGGATAACGGTCACAAAAAGGTCGAGCAGAAGATAGACGAGGTCTGCAAAGACGGTTCTTTTGATGACGATATTTCCCTCGCGCTGATCGCGCGCCGTCCGATAAGCGTACAGCAGGACCCAACATGGCTGTGCTCCTGCGGAAAAAGAAACAGCCTTATGACGACCTTTTGCGAATGCTGCAATAAGGATTTCTATACGATATACAGTAACGCGCCGGTAAGAGAACACGGTTCGGCGTGGGATTACTTCAGATATTTGAACGCGCACCCCGAGGAGGAGGCAAAAATGGCAGGAGCGACACTGAGAGAGTCAGATCATAATCAAACCGCAAAAGCAGCGGCACAAAACAGACCGGCAAAGAAAAAGCCGCGCAAGAACGGTTTCGGCAAAAAAGCCGCGGCGATTTGCGTGACGGCGGCGGTAATAGCAGCGGGGATCGCGGCGTTCGGTTTTTTTCAGATAATGTCACTCTCCCAAAATGTCCGCGAAATGGAAGCGGAGATTGACAGCCTGACCGTTGAGCTTGAAGAAATAAAGGCTGCCCCAAAGCCTGAGGAACCGCCTAAAGCTACCGCCCAAACACCTTCGGCTACTCAACCGAGCACCGAACAACAAAACGAAAGCGGAGCCGACGATGAACAGAGCACAACAGGCGCCGTTGAGGAAGCGGAATACAATGCTGGTCAAAACGATCAAAACTATGTAAACAACGAGGAATATCAACAGTGACCGACTGTTGCCTGAAGATCAAATAAAAATCGTGTTGAATTGTATAATAGGATGTGGTACTATTGATTTAGAATGTTAAAATACCGCCCGAGGCGGCAAAGCAGTAATTGAGGTGTGTTTGTAATGCAACCCTTACAAGGAACTATCACAAAAAGGATGAATTGCGTACTCGGCAATTTCTTCGACGAATTCAGGTCGGAGTATTTTGCAGGATACTGCGCGGACGATTTTTGGAGAGTGTACCGCAGCCTTAAAAGATCGGGCACAAGCTCCGCAAGGCCGAGCCTGCAAAAAGAGCTGATAGATATGTTCGGCGTGTATCACATCCCCTGCGAAAGAGGAAAGGACAACGCTTATTACAAAGAGCTGATCGAGCGCTCGGATCTCCCCGAGCCGGAGGATATGGAAAACAAAATGCTGTTGTTTTTGTATCGGAATTTCCGCGAATATCCTTCTCCGGAGGATTTTATAAAGCGGCTTGTCGATAAGCTTACATACGATGAGGACGAACAGTGGCGGTCTGACACGCTTCGGCTCAGGATACTAAAGCAGTTCATAAAGTACGGCGGGTGTCTGACGTACAAGGCGGAACGCCTGCAAAGCGACGGAAAGATCAAAAATAAAACCGTGAACATCTACGGCGGAAAGGGCTATATAAAAAAATATCTCTCGGGCAAGGCAAATCAAAAGATCAAATCTTTGACCGATAATCTGCACTTGCTTGAGGATGATGTGTTCATTGTATTGGAAAACGCGACAAAGGATCAAAAGCAGCCCGACGGCACATACGGAATCTTAAAGATGGCGGACGATATCGCGTCCGCAAAGTTCCGTTCGGGAGGCGCGACAAAAAAGAGCCTGTATCTGTTCGCGATGGTTTACGGAATGTCGTTTGAAGACATTGATACCGACGACGCGTTGTCGTCTTTGCCTGATATTGAGAAGGATCTGTTTCGCGACTACTACACAAATAACCTTATGCGCTATATGCACGCGTTTTACCGCGAAAACTACAAGGCGTTTGAAAACCCGTCCGGACGCGGCGTGAACTATAAAAACTTTGCCGAGGTGATCTATCTTTATTATTTGGCGAACGATTATACCGCAGAAGAAAAAATAAAGCGCTCAAACGAGATGATACTCCGTGTACAGGAGATGCAGCGCAGCACGGGAAACAGAGTGAGCGCAAGCGTTATGGGCGGCACCCGCCGGTACTATGATTTGGTCAAAGGACAGGACGAAAGGTTTTTCAAACTGTCCGAGGACGAGCTGGCGGAGTACATTTGCAACAACTATAACTGCAGCCGTCAAAAGACCGAAAAGGGCAAAAGCGCCTCGCTCATTGTCGGTGAGCTTCAGGTCGAAGACGAGCAGGAGACCGCTTATTCGGTATATAAAGATATAATCGAAGAATTGCTCGATACACTCGCGGAAAACGAGTGCTGGAGCAGAGAAGAAATAAAAGAATACATAAAAGAGATGGAAGAAAAGCCCGAGTTCAAAGGAAAAAGGATCTCTCAGCGCGACGTGAGCCGCGAATATCTGCTGCCGACCTGCAATTACGGCTTGTGGTTCACTGATATTTCAGCCGATTTCAAAAGCGGGCTGACAGGGATCTCCGATAAAATAATCGCGGCGTCCGAAAAAACAGGAATGGAGATCTCAACGGACAATATGGTACCCTTTGTAGAAACGCTGAAGGGTATGCAGCGGTTTATGGGCAAGGAAGTCAAAGAGGAAGAAAAGAAAGGAACCGACAGACAGGAACACACGGACTTGAAAATGGCAAAAACCGACGCGCTGTATGTGGATTCGAGCAGCGGCGTAACGCGCACCAAGCTTTTGACGGCGTTTTATTATCTTTTTAACGCCAGATACGCGGATGATTTCGGAGAATGCGGAATGAGCTTCCGCGAGGTGTTCGATATGTTCTCGGAGGAAGTAAGACCGTACTTGGAGGACGCTTATTACCCGGCTATCGACCCGAAAAACATTTTTGACGTTCTGTTGATTTTTTCCTCATACTCATACCTCAATATGGGATAAAATAAGGAGTTGTATTGGAAAATTTGATTTACAGTTTAAGCTGCAAGGGCAGCGATCATATGGTAAAAAACACCGAAAACCAGGATATAGTATACTCAAAAACAAACGGCGACTACACAGTGATCTCTTTGGCGGACGGCGCGGGAAGCTGCGCCGAGGCAAAAACAGGCGCCGCCGTCGCGTGCGAGGCGATCTCGTTTTTGCTTGCTGAAAAAGGAGACTGGTTTTTCAGGTTTGACTATAAAAAAATATCGGAGCTCGTTATGGAGCACGTGCTCTACGAGCTGAGAAAAACAGCCGAGGAACACAACAAGGCGGCAGAGGATTATTCATCCACTGTGTCGAGCGTTGTATATGACAGACGCCGCAACAGGATCCTGTGCTTTAACCTCGGCGACGGAATGATCATCGGAACAAAAAACGGAGGCTGCAAGATACTCTCTATGCCGTTTGAAAACGATGACAGCTGCTGTGTGACAACGACAAAAAACGCTGTTGACGCCGCAAGTGTTCGGATAATGACAGCGGATGACGTGGATTCTGTGATCGTGTGCTCGGACGGCGCATGGAAGCAATTTTTCAGCCGTTGCCGAATGACGCGGCAGATAAAGAACGTGCTGATACGGCAGGATTATGACGCGCTGGAAGGATTGTTGCGCGGCAAAAGCTGTGCGGACGATTACAGCTTTATCGCTATGGATTTGCGCAGCGCGTAAAGGAGTAAACTGATTATGAGACAACTGATGAACGACATCGTGCTCTGCGGAGCGGGAGAAGACGGTCATTTTACAAGGGAGTTCAAAAATATACGGTATATCGGCGAGGGTGCGTCAGTGATTTGCTACGAGGCAAATTATTCGCACAGCGGAAAGGGCGTGCTAAAGGAATTTTGGCCCAAGGATATGTACGCCTTAGAGCGCCGTCCGAACGGCCAGCTGATGTACTCTGAGGGCTTTTCCGCAGCACGTGAGCGTTACCGCGAAAAAGCCGCGGAGTACCTTGACCAATACCGGCAGCTGCTCGAGCTAAAGCAGAACAGCGGCGGCGACCTCGCGACATTTATTCCGCATTTTGAGATTTTTCACGGAATACGCCCCGACGGAACTCCTTCCGACGCGGTTTATATCTGGTCGCCCGAGCCCGAGCTCGAATCGTTTGATAAAATTTGCCAAAGCATACACCGCGCGCCGGCGGAAAAGCCCGAGCAAAAGCTTGTGACCGTGCTCGCGGGAATAAAGTCTTTGACGGAGTGTATCGAAGCGCTCCACAGCGCCGCGATGATCCACAGGGACATAAAACCGTCTAATTTCGGCTTTATAAAACGCGGCGGCAAAACGCTCACCCAAACGCTCTCGATGTTTGATATAGATACCGTGTGTTCGGTGTTCGACGTTGATGATACCGCGGTCGGTACCGAGGGATTTATGGATCCTTACGCGCTGCACACAAAAGCAGACAACCGCTCCGATATTTTTTCTATCGGCGCGACGTTGTTTTACGCTGTCGTCGTCACACAAGAAACCGCCCAAAACGGATATATATACCGCAAAGATTATTTCAACAGGCTTTCCGAGCTTGTGGATAATTCCGAGCTCATTACGGCCTCGGATACCAACTCGCATCCGCGTCTGCGCGCCGCGCTGGCAGAGATATTGAAGAAAAGCCTGTGCCCGCGTCAGCAGCGTTACCGCAGCTGCGAGGAGTTGCTTGAAGATTTGAACAAGGCGCTTTTCTATTCGCTGCCTACGGAGATCGCCCGAGGCGGATCGTTAAAAGAAAAATGGATCCTCGCGGATGTTGAGTCGTATCTCGATACAAAAAGCGAGAGGGATTCGCTGCTTGATATCCAGTGTCATCTCTTCCGTCATCCTCTGTATGAATATATGGGAAAAGACGAAAAGAGCTTGAATGTTTTGGCGATCGGACTCGGCGGTTACGGACAGCATTTTCTTGATGTTTGTCTTCAGGCGGGTCAGATTCGAAATGTTGATTTGAATGTTACGGTCGTCTCGGACGAGGAAAAGGATAAGGAGCTGTATTTGTCGGCTCGCCCGGGGATCAAAGAATTCTTCGCGGTCGACGGAGAAGCCTATGACGATGAGCCTTACGGCAGCATAGAATTTAAAACAGAAAAATTCAGCGCAAAGGATCAAGACGAAAACACAAGGGTGATCCGTGATTTGATTTGCGGCGGCAGCCAACGTCCAAACTATATTTTTATAGCGATGGGGGATGACTCGCTCAATTTATCCGCCGCAAAAGCGTGCCGCGAAGCTTTTGATGAGCAGGGATTAAAGTGCAGCATAAATTATGTTGCCGAGAACCCAAAAAACGCATTAGAGCAGAATGGGCTCTGCGCCGTCCGAATGGACGAAAATATCGGTAAATCCCCGTTTTACTCCGAGATCGAACGACTGGCGTTCAACGTTCATCTAATTTGGGAAAAAAGCCTGAATCTTGATTACGGCAAGGTTCGCGCCGATTTCAAGAAAAAATACAATCACAACGCCTGTGTGGCAAATGTTCTTGCGCTTAAATCAAAGCTGCACAGTATCGGCATTGAGCTTGATGATGATAACATTAACGACGCGGCGCGAAGCTTTGCAGAAAAGCTCGGCAACGGCGAGCGCGGCAAACAGTGCAGAAAGGAGCTTGTTTGGGTCGAGCATAAGCGCTGGGTGGTTGAAAAGCTGACCCGCGGTTGGACGCCGATCTATGACATTAACGAATGTGTTTCGGGAAAAACAAAGGACTTAAAGCAAAAACGCCATGTGTGCATCATAAAAAGCCGTCCCGATTTTATGCTCAGGGAGACCTTTGGAAACGACCGAAAAAAATGGGATAATGCAACAGCGGAGGAGCTGGAGCGATTTGACGAGCTTGACCGTTTATCGGTGGAGCTTCATCAGCTTTACGCGGAAAAAGCCGACATCGCCAGAAAAGAGAATTTGTTGCACGGAAGCAGCCTGACGAATATAAGAGAGCTCGTTGAATCCGATCCTTTGCCCGCCGCGGCATTTATGGAGTGGTACACCTGTATCAAGGATATATGGTACAACGACGCGCGCAAGGTGAATATGTATCGCGGGCTGAGGGACGCGTTTGTCCGTTCCGTAAAGGACTACCCCAAAATGCTCAGGAAAAATATCGAAAACAGGATAGCCGCCTTTGAAAATATGTTTTATCCCATCCTCGCGGGCAGCGCCTATGTGGACTGGAAAGAAAAAGACGAGGAATTGGTCGACAACATCCCGTTTATCCTGACTTATACCGAAAACACCTATCTCGCGATCCCATATTTAACCGGGGACAATAACGACTTGTTTTCCAATGTGGCGTCCGCTACTGTGCTCAACCCCGAGCGCGTGATCTACCTTTATACCGCAAATCGTCAGGGCGATATGGAAAAGCTGTACAGGTCGCTTTCGGGTGTTATCGGTTATATGAAAAAGAAAAACCTCAGAACAGCGGTTGACTTTGTCGTTATATATACCGCGTTTTTTGACGGCTTTGACGGCGCGGATCGCGATAAAATCGTAAGCATAGGCAACGGAAGGATCCGAACCGTAAAAACGATTTACGCGCCCGACACCCAAGTGTTGACCGAGCAGCTGAGCAGCTACCTTGTAAAGCGAGCGCAGGGCAAGCGGTTTTTCGCAGTCGAAGAAAACAAAAGCAGCCTCAGTGATTTGCTTTGTTCGATTCAAGAATTGAATAGTTACGGCTTTGATAACCGCGATATGCGCTTTGTCAACACAAGCTGTGAGCTTTTGAACTTTTTCTCAAAGGAGTCCATTGTCACTGTCAGCGACATCGCCTCATTAAAAGGTTTGGTCAGCCGCCGCGGCAACCGTTCCGAGTTTTTTGATGACCATCGCGTTTTGTGGGATAAATACTCCGAAGACAAAGAATTGTGGAAAAACTTCTGCGGTGTTTTGAAAGCCGACAGCATAAAAAGAGATCATATCGCCGGATTCGCGGTAAGGCCGCAGGCAAACGCGCTTATATCGCAGACGTACAATTATATAGTTCCGGTCGAGTGCGGCAGAAGCGTGCAAAGGATCATATGGGCGTTAAAGGATATCGATCTTGTGCTGAGCGGCAGTAAAATAACGGTCAGAACGCCCGAATCCTGCGAGGTGAAGATAATCGATCCGCACGGCAACAAAGAGCAGTTTGACAGGCTTTTTGCCGACCCGTATGTATTGATGTTCCCCGACGCTGTCAGGGTTTCGGTCAACGGAGAAACAGAAGCGTGCGTCAGCTTTGACCGACTCGCGGTAAGCGGTCTTGAGTTTCCCGAGGAATCCGCGGAAGCATTTATTTCGCTTTTGGCTTGGTTTGCAAAGCAAAGCTATATCACAAACCTGCGGACGGAGCAAAACAAGGTGTCGTTTACCTATGCTACCCCGTCGGTTAAGGGATTGATGACTTCGGCGAAGAGGATCCTTGAGATATACACATACCATTGCCTTGTTGCAACGGGTGAGTTTGACGACGTTATTGTCGGCAGTGAGATCAATTGGAAAGCAGATGAAAAACTCATACCCGATTGTGTTGTGACAAAGGGCTTCCGTATGTTGTTTGTAAAATGCGGCGCGATTGAGGGCTCTGTTGATGAGCTGAATAAGTTTGCAGAGAGCTACGGAGTAAACGCGACGGCGGTTTTGGTAACGGATACAGTCGAAAAGCCCGAAGACGCTCCGAACACGGTCACGGTAAATAAAACAGATGAAGTTGACGATATCGGAACAACTCTGCTGAATATAATCAACGCCGAGTAGATTATCGATGATAAAAAACGGTAAATAAAAGCAAAAACCTGCTCAAAACTCTGACCTAGAGTAATGAGCAGGTTTTTTATTATTGATATTAATTATTGTTCCGAACCGGTTCAGTCGCTTATTTTGTGCATATCGGTATCAGCGAAAATGCCGTAACCGCCGTCTGACATTTTGGTGTTATTAGTTGTCAAATGGATTGTGTCGCCATTAAGCAAGATAGTTCCCTCGCCTTCATTAAAGAAACTGTCTTTATATGTAAAATCGATTCGGTCGTCTACGACCTCAGCAGAAATCTCATCTGTCATAGCGATGCGCGCGGCGTTTTGTGAGTTGGCGGTGACAGTAAAATAAGCCGTATTGCCTTCAAATCTTGTGAACCTGACAGATTGTCCACCGCTCATAAGGTCGTCTTTGTTCGCCCAAGTGCCGACATATGAGTCATAAGAGGACGCAGAGTCTTCGTCGCTGTTTTCGTCTTCCTGTTCTTCTGACGTTTTATCTTCCTGAGAGCTTTCAGAAAATTCAGAGCTTTCTTCTTCCGTGGTTTTAGCTTCTGTTTGAGTAACATTGGATGTGCTGCTCGGTTCTTGTTTAGCCGATGTGGTCGGAGCGGAAGATGTTTGGCTCGGGGTTTTTATCGTGGTACGATTTGAGCTGCAGGCGACGAAAGAAAGCGTTATCAGTACAAGTAAAAGCAAAGAAATCGCTTGTTTTATCTTATGTCCTTTCATTTAAAAATCACCTCTTAAATAATATATAACCGCTATTATATTGTATCATAACTCGCGGCAAAAAAAACAGTTGTTAATTAGACAAAATAATCATCCTGTGTTTGTATAAGTTGCATATTGAAGATTTTATTTACAGCATCCCGCGAAAAAAATCAAAAATCTTTTAAAAACCTGCTTGTTTTGTAATAGTGTTGTTATAGTCTGTATGATACACTATAGCCACAACAGAGAAAAACAGTCCAAAATGAAAGGAGAAAATGAAAATGAGTTATATTTTAACAACAGATAATCTTACAAAGAAATACGGCGAAAAAACCGCCGCGGGCAACATCAATATTCATATCCGTGAGGGAGAGATCTACGGCTTGATAGGCAGAAACGGCGCCGGTAAAACAACGATTATGAGAATGATCAGCGGACTGTCGGCTCCCACGAGCGGAAGCTACCGGTTCCACAGCGATGACAGCAGCGGAATCGGCGTGCTGATAGAGAGTCCGGGAATTTACGCGAACAGAACAGCGTTTGACAATATCAAAATCAAATGTATTGCGATGGGCTGCTACTCAAAGGAATATGTAAACGATTTGTTGAAGATAGTCGGACTTGATTATACAGGCAATAAACACGCCGGTTCGTTTTCACTTGGTATGCGCCAGAGGCTCGGCATAGCGCTCGCGCTGACAGGCGATCCGAAGCTTATAGTGCTCGATGAGCCGATAAACGGACTTGACCCGCAGGGTATCGCAGAGGTCAGAGAAACGCTCGAAAGACTCAGGGATGAAAAGGGTATTACGATTATGATTTCGAGCCACATCCTTGACGAGCTCGGAAAACTTGCCGACTCTTACGGAATAATCAACAACGGCGAGCTGATCGACGAATTTACAAACGAAGAACTTATGAGCCGCTGCGGACAGTATGTGACCGTTCACACGGACAACAACGCCAAGGCGGCAGAAGTTATAAAATCAATGGGCATTCAAAATGTTGAGATCAACGAAAACAAGATCAGGATCAACGAATGCTTGGACAGAACAGCGGAGATCAACAAAAAACTGGTGACCGCCGGATTTGCGGTAAATGAGATCCACACAACAAATATTTCGCTCGAGGATTATTACCTCAGCCTTACGGGAGGAAAAGCATAATGACTAATCTTGTAAAAATGGAGTGGTATAAACTCAGAACCAAAAAGATGTTTATTATACTCGCGGTGATCACATTCGCGATTGGCTTGGTGTTTTCGGCAGGAGCACCGATCATGTTGAAAGCGGTTGGCGCTTCGGTTTCGACCACAATGCTGTCGGGAGCTATAGGCACCCCGTTTGACTTCGGGCTGCTTATGATACCTATGTTTATCTCGGCGATAGGCTTTCTTTACGAAGATTTCGCGGGCGGATATATCAAGAACTACGTCGGTCAGGCAGGTTCAAGAGGTCAGATCGTAGCCTCAAAGTTCATCGTGCTCTGCATCCACAATCTTGTTTTCTTTATCCTCGGATCTCTTTCGTCGGTGCTGGGCGCGGCAATAGCAGGAACGCTTGTTGCAGACAGCAACGCGTTCGCGGGAGTAGGAACACTGCTTCTCAAGTGGCTGCTTTCAATGGCGCTCTGCTCAATTCTGATGTTCTTTGCGGTAGGAATAAAAAACAAGACCTTAGCGACTATCATTGGCGTTATCTTCGCAACAGGCGCGCTGAATTTGGCGTATATGGGAATAAGCACAGGCGTTACTTACCTATTCAAAATTGAAGACTTCGCTTTGGGCGACTATCTTCCCGACGCGCTGATTGGTTCGGTAAACGCCGGTACAAACACACTGGTGATCAACGCGGTATTAGTCGGATTGATTTTCACAGCTGCTTTTGTTGCTCTTACATATTTCACCTTCAAAAAGCGCGATATAAAATAAGTACAGCATAGCTGCTTTATCATAGATCCAACCATATTATCCCCTCCCGCTTGGGAGGGGTTTTCTTTTTTGTTTTCTGTATTGAAAATCGAAAAACAATATTGTACAATAGAAATGTACAAATATGAGAAAGACGGAGACGGATATGAAAAACGCTAATATTTTGCAAATAGTTTTGATAATCGCGCTTGTCATCGGGCTTTTGACTGGATTGTATATGCTTGCGGGATGCACGGTTTTTAAAGGGGATACAGACGACAAGACCGCTACGCTCGAATTTGATTCTTTCGACGGCGGAGGTCCGGAGTATAAAGCATTGATCGAAGACGCGAGTATCGCCGAGATCAGCGAAGAAAAAGAGTACAAAAAATCCGACCACGACAAAATAAACGGCGCGGGCTACAAGGTGATTTATACAATCACAGGCAAAAAGCCGGGCAAAACCCGTTTGGTCGTAAGCTGTACTACGCAGAAAGACATAGTAAGCGACAAGGTGTATGAGGTAACGGTCGCGGAAGATAATAAAGTAACGGTAAAATCGATTCAGGATTAAAACAGCAAAAAGAAAAGAAAAAAGAAGAAATAAAAGCATCAACGGCCGCGGTTTTCCGCGGCCGTTATTTGGTTATGTATCAATTCAGGTTTTACTTTATTCTTTTGCCGATCAGCACAAGGTCCTTTGTGTTTACCGCTCCGTCATAGTTATAGTCCGCTGCCTTGGCGCAGCAGTCGGAAAGCTTTTTTGAACCTGACAAGGCGTTCATCAGCTCGTCGGTATCTGCGGTGTTAAGGGTGCCGCTGGAGTTGACGTCGCCCCTTATAGCGATCTTGTGCTCGCCGCTCTGAGTTAGCGCGGAATAGCCTGTTTTTAGCCTTCCGGAGGTCATCTCCTTGCCGTCGTGGTTGAATATCTTTTTTATCTCGGGATACTTTTCTTTGATTTTCGCGACCGTTGTGTCGACCTCGATCCCGACAATAACACTGCCCGAAAAATTCAACTTCGAGCTTTGCGTGCTTTGAGAGCGAGAGACGGCGCTTTTCGCGTTGAATATTTGGCAATAAAAGTCCTTGCCGAGCACGGCGGCGGTCGAGCCTGCCGCGCACATCAGCTTTGGTGAGCTTGCCTCGGCTTCTCCGCCGTTAAAGCGAAGCGTTGTACCGCTGAGGTAAAAGCTGTTTTGGCTCGTGATCGCAGCAAAATCGGAGCGAGGGTATTGAATTTTTCCGTTACCAAGGGATACCAGACGTTTATCGTTTAGCAGAATGTGACCGATCCCCGCGTCGGAAAAGTCTTTGTACGCGTCAGTGGCGGCGCATTTTGTTTTGCTTGCGCCCGAAAGCCTGAACACTTCCCCCGAAAAAGCTCTTACATAGGCGCAGCCGCCGTTGCAAAAAAGCCTTTCGGAACCTTTTGGAAAGGTGTATGAGCGCAAATACTTTCCGCTGAAATCATAGCTCTTGACATAGTGGTAAGGGTTCCCGGTATAGATTATAAATATCTCGTTCCCCGCAACGGCAAAGGAAGATTTTTGTGCCGAGCGGGTATCGGTGATAGCGCAGTAATCGCACTTACCGTTATTCATATTCATACGGACAACGCCAAATGAATCGTTGCTTGTTTTATACAGCGCATATGCGTGGCTTTCGTCGTGGCAAACCGCGCATATGTAGCCCGAAACCGTGACATAGCGGGTCGCGCGGCTCGGGATGACCCTTGATGAGTAAAGCGTAAGGTTTGAGTTACCGTAAAAATATGCGTTATTTTTACCGCTGTAGGAGTAAATGTTGGTACAGTTTTTTAAATCGCTCAGCGAATAACCCCCGTCTGCCCGAACATAGCAAACGGAAGAAATCATTGTTGTAACAATAACCAGAATAACGCAGAGTGATTTTTTGAACACGCGCCTCAGCTCCTGCAAGACAAATATATCGCGGTTTTGACAATATTTGCTAAGTTAAGATAATTGTATCATTTTATAAACAAAATATTATGTTAATCGAGAATAATAAGCAATATTTTGTGGTTCTTTATGGGTAAATCAAATAAAAATCAATAAATACTATTAATTTTTTAAATACTTATTGAAATTACTGTGCATTTAAGCTACAATAGTAACATAAAATCTTATTGATTTGGTAATCTTTAGTAAGATTTGACAAAAACAAAGGAGGCACACATATGTTAAAAAAGACATTGGCTGTTTTGCTGGCGGTCGTAATGGTCTGCGGAATGGTTCCGCTGAGCGTTACTCAGGCGTTCGCGGCAGAAGCAGACTCTGATCCGGTCGGTCAGGACGATGAGTATCCCGTATTAGAAATACCGGGAACAACGACCGCCGTGTTCACGGAAGGAGAAAGCGATTACATATTCTACAAGATTTCTCCTGCCGAAGGCGGAATGTATTCGTTCTATTCCACAGGCGAGCACGACACAATAGCCGCGTTGTACGATTCTGATATCAGTTATCTTATCGACAACGATGACAATGAAGGTAGCAATTTCGGCTTCAATTATACTCTGGAAGCTGACAAGACCTATTACCTCAAATTGTGGCTGTACAGCTATAATTACGATGACGATGGCAAGATCAACGTTTCGCTTCATGTTGATAAGCTTGCCGCAGCAGAATCGCTGACGATCACTCATAATTATGAGGAGATCGAAAGCTATGAGGGCCCCGAGGGAACGAGAACGACCCTGTCGTACACTCTTTCTCCCGAGGATGTTGCCCGCGAAGACGTGACTTGGACGAGCTCGGACGAAAGTGTTGCGACCATTGAAGGCAATTCCTACAGCGATTGGGCAACACTCACGCTCAGAAATCAAGGCACGGCGACAATTACAGCGTCGATCCCGAGCGGAGCGAGCGATACTATCGAAGTCACCGTTTCGGCTGTACCTACGATCGCGCCCGGCGAGACCAAGACGGTCACGATAAACGAGAATAACGACTATGTGCGTTTTAAGTTTGTTGCGCCCGAGACGAAATACTACACATTTTCTTCCACCGGAGATTACGACACCTACGGTGCGTTCTTTGACTCGGACGGTGATGAAATGGACGATTCTTACCAGAACGGCGGAAATTTCAGTATACAAAAAAAGTTTACCAAGGGCGAGACATATTATCTCGCGACTAAGCTGTATGACAGCGGCGACGGAGGAGAAACATATCAGGTAAAGCTTGAAGAAACCCCTGCCGCTCAGTCGGTTGAGATCACTTACGGCGATTCTATCGCAAGATACCCGGGAAGCTACTGCAATATTAACGCTATACTTTTGCCCGAGGGCTGCGCTTACGAGAGTATCACATGGTCAAGCTCCGATCCTGATATAGTTAGCGTACCGTCCTATTACGGCGGATTGAACTTTGTTGCTCCCGGCGAGGCTACCGTCACCGCGACAAGCGACAGCGGACTGTCCGATTCCATCAGCGTTACAGTTAAGGACTACGAGCCTATATCGCTCGATACTCCCGTGACGGTCGATTTGAAGGATTCGATCGGATTTGTCGCTTACAAATTCACTCCGTCAGAGACAGCGGTGTATGAATTCAAATCAACAGACGCTCAGTATTCGACCTTCGGCGTTATCGGAGAGATCGAAGAAGACGGATACCTAAACGATCTGGTCAACAGCTACGGCCAAAACGATTTTTCGGTGCGTTACAGGCTCGTTGCGGGACATACATATTATCTGAACGCGGGCTCAAACTACGCCCATGCCGATGAGCCCTACCACGCGACTCTTACAAAGGCTGCCGCTGCCACCGGTATGAGTATTACTCAGGGCGACGAGATAAGCGGTCAAAAGGGCAACAGCTTTGTGCTCGGCGTTAAATTCACCCCCGATGGCTGCTCTGAGGAAGATGTAACGTGGGAAAGCTCCGATGAAGATATCGTCAGCGTTAACGACAGCGGCAGGATCGACCTTATTGCCGAGGGCGAGGCTACGATCACCGCGACAAGCGAAAACGGACTTACCGCGAGCATTTTAGTCACGGTCACAGGCTACGAGTCCATCGAAGCGGGCGAGACAAAGACAGTTGATATCGTGACCCCGAGTTCGGCGGTATATTATAAATTCGTACCCGACGAAACATGTACGTATACATTCTATTCCTCGGGCAATTATGACACCGTCGGAACGCTTTATGATTCCACTATGTACTCGCTTGAAAGCGACGATCAGAGCGGAGAAGACGATAACTACGAAATAAGCTGCGAGCTTACCGCGGGCGAGACATATTATATCAGCTCCGCTTTCTATTCGAGCGATGATACAGGTTCGTTTGACGTTACCTGTGTAAAAAGATCCGCCGCTACCGCGATCGCGATCACACAAGGCGAGACATACTCATGCTACCCGAACACAGCAAAACAATTCACGGTGACCTACACACCCGCAAACGCTTTGCCGGAGGAGATCACATGGAGCAGCAGCGATGAAGACGTGCTCTCGTTTGGCTATAACGGCACCGCGTATACGCATAAAATCGGCGAAGCTGTTATCACAGCCGAGACCGACAGCGGATTGACGGCGACCTGCACGGTTACGGTCAAAGATTACGATACCATCACACTTAACGAGAAAAAGCCGGTCACACTGTATTCCGATGACGAAAAGGCGACATTCAAGTTCATACCCTCTGCTGACGGCGAGTATTTCTTTGAGTCTTTGGGCGACTGCAGTACATACGGCAGGATCATGGACGAGGATATGAACATCCTTACCTCGGGCAACTGGGGAGGCAACGGTGACGGCTTCAAACTGCGCTATGAACTTGAAAAAGACAAAGTTTACTATATGCAGGCGACTTTGGATTACGGCAACGAAGGCAGCTTTGAGCTCCTTGTTTCGGCTGTTCCCACAGCAGATTCGATCAGTATCACCGCGGGAAACCTTACCGGAATCGTCGGCGGTTCAATAAATTTGGACGTCGAATTTGATCCCGAGGATTCTCTTGTGGAAGATGTGACATGGACCTCGTCTAATGAGGACGTTGCCACAGTCAACGAATACGGCAAGGTAAGCCTTATCTCGGGAGGTACAGCGGAAATAACGGCAACGACCCCGAGCGGATTGACCGATACCGTTACCGTACGCGTCACGGCTACGGAAAATATTCAAGCCAACGAAACCAAAACCGTTGATATTTCAGAGCCGGGCGAGCAGAAGATTTATAAATTCGTGCCCGAAGAAACAGCTCAATACGCGTTTTATACATCCGATGATGAGAGTAATCTGTACGGAGCTTTGTGCTACAGCGATCTGCGTCCTATCTACACTACCCGGGGCGGAAGTATTGAAATCGTCCGCACACTCGACAGGGGCACAACATATTACTTCGTCTGCGGATATACCGAAGACCGCACAGGTTCATATGACGTTAATCTCATTAAATGTCCCGAGGCGGAGAGCGTTACCATAAGCCCATCCGGCAATATCAAGGGATATGTCGGATACAGCACGACCTTAAAGGCGGAGCTTCAGCCTAAGTTTGCTGTCAGCGAAGCTGTTAGCTGGAGCTCAGATGATGACAGCATCGCGGAGGTATCGTATTACGGAACGGTCACCTTTAAAAAGGTCGGCACCGCCACTATCACCGCCACTACCGGAAACGGTCTGACCGCTTCGGTCGATGTGACCGTTAAGGATTATGAGCCGCTGAGCGCGGGCGATGTCAAAGATGTCGATATCACCTCACCGGGCGGATACGAGTTTTATAAAATCACTCCCGATGAGGACGGCGCGTATGTTTTCCAAACCACTTCCGATATCGATACATACGGAGAGCTTTACGATTCCAAGTTTAATTTAATAACAGAAGACGATGACGGCGGAAAAGACAACAACTTCCGCATCGACACCTTGCTCACCGGCGGCAAGACCTACTACCTAAAGGCACGCCTGTTCGGTAATAAAACAGGAAGCTTTACATTAACGGCAACCAAAGTCCCGTTTGCCGAGAGTATGACTATCAAACAGGGCACATCGATAAAGGCATACCCGAACACATTTATCGATCTTGAAGCGGTGTTTGAGCCTCAAAACTGCTATAGGGAGTCGGTCAGCTTGAGCACTTCAAACAGCAGCGTCGCGGATATTGATGAATACGGCAGCGTAGAATTTAAAGCTGTCGGCACGGCGACTATCACCGCAACGTCCGAAAGAGGCTTAACGGCGACCTGTACCGTTAACGTTGTTGATTACGAAACTCTCGCGGCGGGCGAAACAAAAACAGCCGATATCGGTTACTGCGGCGGTGAAGTGGTTTATAAATTCATTCCCGACAGTGACGGCCGCTACAGCTTTACCACAAACGCCAAAAAGATGACGAATACGGTACTCCGCGATGAAGACTTTAATAGTATCACATCATCAACAAGCAGCAAAGCAGATTTGAGAGAGAACCTTGAAGCAGGCAAGACATATTATCTTGACGTAAGCTTTAACAGCGATGACGTCACAGGACCCGTTACCGTTTCCGCGGAGGAGGTTGTCGGCGTTACGAGCCTGACGATCACTTCGCTCCCCGACCAAACGACCTATGTAAAGGGATTCCCGACCGAGTACAACTACGACGGACTCGAATTCAGAGCTGTTTGGTCAGACGGAGAGATTACCGAGTGGACATACGGCAATGAAAGGGTCGTCCGCGGCGAGCGCGTGAATATTTGGGAAGATGACGCGACCGTTACCGTAAGTTTAGGCGGAAACAGTGATTCGTTCGACTTTGAGTTTATCGACAACCCTGTTGACAGCATCGAGATCGTTGACGGCCTCGACGCAAGTATCGTCGAAAACACAAACGGACGCTGGGATACAAGGTATGATCCCGATACAGACGAATCCGTAAGATTCTTTGTGTATAATACACCGGATACAGACAACGTAACGGCAAAGATCAATTACAAGGACGGCACAAGCAAAACCGTCAAGCTGTCGGAGACGGTCGACGGTTACTCGTTCATTTGTGACAACGACCAATACAAAACCCCGTGGACGGTCGGCAGCGCCAACGTGATAGAAGTATCATATCTCGGCAAGACAACTGATCTTTACGCCACAATCACCGAGAGCCCCGTTCAAAGCATCGAAGCACTCGGCACTGTCGACCCCATAATCGTGAACACCCACGGATATTGGGATGAACGCTATAACAAAGATACAAAAGAGTATGAGGACTTCTATTATTACAGCGATCTCGGCTTGTATAATGTTCCTGTCAGGATCCACTACAAGGACGGCTCAACCAAGGATGTCAGATTCGGTGAAATAGTAGACGGCGAGGAGTTTAGCTACAGTACGGACCAGTACACAACGCCGTGGACGGTCGGAGGCGAAAACAGGATCGATTTGAACTTTATGGGCGCTACGACGACCATTTACGCTACCCTTACCGAAAGCCCCGTAAGGAGCATCGAGGTGCTCGACGGCTTTACGCTGACGGTCATCGAAAACGTAGACGGCAACATCAGCACAGCGTACAATCCCGATACGGGCGCTTATGACCGCGAATTCTTCCGCTATGATTGTTCGGGCGTAAGAAAAGCGAATATCCGCGTTAATTACAAGGACGGCACTACAAGGATAGTCCATCCATATGAAGAGGTCAACGGAGCCGGAGTAAATGTCAGCACCGACCAGTATAATACCCCGTGGACAGTTGGCGGAGAAAACCCGATCACCATAGAATATTTGGGTGCAACGGCTACGATCACCGGCGTTATCGTTTCCAATCCGGTAGAGAGCATTACTATCTTACAGCCGACCTCAAAGGTATTTATTGAAAACACCGATGGCTATTATAGGTATAATGATGATGATGAGCAGTTCTTCTATTACTACACGGACGGAATAGAGGATACGGTAGTACAGATCAACTACACCGACGGAACTACCAAGACCGCGAATGTTTATGATACGGTCGACGGTTACGGCGTAAACGCTGTTAGCAATCAGTATGATAAACACTGGACGGTAGGCGGCGAAAACATAATTACCGTAAGGTATATGGGCAGAGAAGCTACAATGCCGGTTACACTTCAGTCCAGTCCGCTCGAAAGACTCGTTATCAATCACGCTCCCACAAGGGTATATATTTTCGGCGACAGTATGTTCGGCAAGGGCGAGTACTTTATGCCCGATGATATTTCGGGACTTAGCTTTACCGCTTATTTCAAGAACGGCACGTCAAAGACATACACCTCCGATGACCTCGACGAGAACGGAAAGTTCGGAGGTTACGGATACATCATTAAGACAAACGGCGCTCAAACGGTCGGAAATAACACCGTTACCTTCAGCTATATGGGTGCGGAAGCGACATATACCGTTCCCGTTGTTGAGAACACGACCGCTTCGGTCGAGGTAGTCAAGCTCCCGACAAATCCCGTTTATTCGCAGTACTACAGCCCCGACTGGCGCGGAACGCAGATCAAGATAACCAAAACCGACGGAACATCAAAGACGATCACGCTTGATGACAGCAATATCATCTACGGTTTTGATGATTACTACGGCCTCCATATCGCGTTCGCGTTAGACGGTCAGCTTGGCAGGATCAACTCACGGTATATTCAGGGCAACGAAGAATACGTTGTGGATTATCTCGGCAAGACATGTACGGTTAACGGACTGACAAGGCGCATAGACAAAGAGGTAGTTGGCGTTGAGGTAGAAAACTTCTCCGCTTCCGCCAAGGATATGGTCGTAAAGATCACCAACGCGGACGGCACTAAGGAGACCATCGTCCTCGACAATATCGTAGACAACAGGATCGGTTGGGCTCGGGAGATCAATTTTGTACGGGCGCTCACACCCAAGGGCTTGCTCAGCTTTATAATCTATAACCACGATGTTAATCCCGACAATGAGAACATAATGAATATCTTCGGAATAGACGTCAAAAAAGACGCTCAGCCCGATCCTCAGCCAGATGTTTTGATCGGCGATGTGAACGGCGATAAAATCGTTGATATCCTCGACGCTGCTATAGTCCAGAAATACGCGGCAGGCAAATCAACGCTCACACCGGAGCAGTTCATTGCCGGCGATGTAAATAATGACGGATCGGTCGATATCCTCGACGCGACTCAGATCCAGAAGTACGCGGCGGGCAAGATCACCGAGTTCAAAAGAAAAACAGCATAACGCGGCAACAGCAGACATTATGCTAAACTAAAACTAAACGGCTGACTCAAACTCAAGCAGAGTAAAGAGTCAGCCGTTGTTATTCATTTAAAAGCTTTTATGTTGTTACATATACTACTGCGGTCCTTCTGAACGCGCCGATTATTTTTATCACCGCGCTATACATCAGGCTGATAGCGCAGCCGTAAGCAAGGATGACCGGATCGCCGATGAACATTCCGATTATTAGCAGAGCGATAGCGAACAACACCTCTATAACACCGGTAATAAATTTCGGTTTCCAATAAGGAGCGCCGTACTTTTTTGCTTCAAGCGCTCGTAATACGTCCACAAATCCCGCGAAAGCGTAAATGATCAGCAAATATATCACGACGATCTGGCGGCTCATCGCAATTGCCGCTATTGCCGACGTCATCAATATCGCTATATCCAAAGTGATGATGGAACGGTACAGCACAGATTTTCCGCCGACCATATGACGCGCCATCGAAAAGTAGTAAAACAGCAGTCTGAATCCGCGGATATACAGCGATAAACCGAGGATCAACGCAATGAGCGGTATCGCCTGTTTAGGAATCAGAATGACTAAAAACGCGAACAGCAGCATCAAGACGCCGGTAATAATATTCTTTATTCGTGAGAAAGAACTCATTGCCGCTCCTCCTTTATCAGTTTTTTGTAATCCTTAATACCGCGGAAACCGCGCTTGCGGGATTCTATGGAATATCCCGCGAGCTTGTTGCCCGAGCGGAAGATTTTGTTTGTGATCATACTCTTCTGCGCGAGAGACGCAAGGATAAATTTGCCCAAAAACGTCTCGTCCTTGTCCTGTTCGGCGGCGTCTATATATTCCTGTTGATACTTTTCCGCGTCAAACGCTTCGATTTCTTTGCCCGAGAGTTTTTCGCCCAACGCTTTCCAATCATCCGCAGAACTGAGCTGACGCTTGCGCAGGATCGTATCGATCTCGTCTTCCAAATCTTTAATGGCATCAAAGTCGTACTTTTCAAGCTCAAATTCGTTATATTCTCCGCGCAGGAATTTGAGCGCGTAGATCATCTGGCAAAATGCGTGGCGGTAATCGGACGGATTATCCTTTACTATCTCCTCGTAATCGCCCCACGCGGGCAGGTATCTGTATTTGATAAAGCTGTAGTCGGGCAGATGTCCCGCTCTGCCGTGGCCGAGATTCATTATCGAGATCTCGCTTCCGGAGGACAGGCTGCTCGTGTATATGCTCTGCTCCAAATCGTCGGGTTGAGAAGCGCTGTGGCGGAAGGTTATCTTTCTCTCGCTTCCGTCCGGCAGGATCTCATAAAAACGGTTGTACGGACCGTTGATAACGAGCGACGGAGTACCCGCAAATGTTCTGTGTGCCCATGTGTCGCACAAAATATGCATAGCAAGTCCGACCGCCTGAAGGCTCTTGTCCTTCGCCAGATTAACCGTATCGCCGAGCAGCGCGCCGTTTGTGCCGCAAATCAGGCGGTACTTGTTTTTGTATCGCTTTGAACAGCGGCGCTTAGGCTCGGCGTTCAGATCCTTAGGCAAAAAGTGGAACGACGACCATATCCGTGTTATGTCCTGAAGCCCTACTATATCCGTGCGCGCGTCCATCAGCTCAAGGTTGAGCTGGGTCGTGGCGGCGGCAGAAGGTCCCTTGATTTTTGAGAGCAGCGTTTTGGTGCACATATCGGCAAAGCAGTCGGAGTACGCAATGTCAAGGCTTTCCTCGTGACCGTACCCCGCGATTATCGCGGCGCAATAGGTCGCGTAGTAGTGAAAATCAGAGTTCATAGTCCGCCTCCTTTGCCAAATCTGCTTTTCTCATCTTTTTGAGCCTGATCGAATTTACGATCAGCTCAACCAAAAACACTATTGTTGTTATATCAATAAAGGCAGAAATAATAAGATCGATAAAGTCGCCGAGACCGATAAAAGCAGCAATTAATTCAATGATTACAACGACGATCCTGAAAAATACGATTAATCCCGCGACAAAAATAAAAAATGAATGTTTGTTTTTGCCGTTGCCCAATGCCCGCGCCGAAAAACCGACATAGCCGTTCAAAAGAAAACTAATGATAGAAAAAGACCAGATCAACACATATGTTACTATATTATTGCTTGAGCTATCGTCGCCGAGGTTTAAGCCGATGAAAAAGTACGTTATTAAAAATTTAACAAGGGTCCAAGCGGCCAAAACAATAACGCCCGTACCGATCGTTATAAGATTGATTTCCGTTTTTCTGATTTTTACGTCCATACTATCTCCTAATTAATTGATTGTTTTTATTATATCATATGCGAGAAAAAGCCGCAAGGGTTTTAATGAACAAAACGAACCCGGTGTTATCTGAGCTTTTGATCGGACTTAAAAAATGAAACAAATATATATTTGCCCAAAAAATAAAAATAATGTTGCATAATGTACTTTATTGTGGTAAAATAAATAAGGTTATAATACCGTTTTTCGGAGATAATCCTTTTATTTACAGTATTAATTATGAGAAGGTGGATTTATGTTTTGTAACAATTGTGGTGCAAAATTAGTGGATGGCGCTATGTTTTGCAATGTATGCGGAAATAAGATCGACATCGATCAGGGCTCCGCAAAAGATAATAACCAAAAACCGCGTGACGATCGGCAGCCTTTTGAGTCTGATTTAAATTCCGCAGATAATCAACCGACTGTACCCGAATCAAATAATAATGTGATTGATCATCAACCTATTGCAAATGACTTTGAACCGGATGAAAACAGGCAGCCGCCCTTTGCAAACGACCGCCAGCCTTCGGAAAATAAACAACCTGTTGAGGACGACGACCAGAGGACGCGGATCTATTTTGGCGACAGCGGTATGGATACCGATAAAAAAACCGAGAATACCTCTTTTGATAGCCCTCGCCCCCCGCAATTCAGCCAACCCGCAATGAGCAACGGCACGGTAGCCGTGGCGAAAAAGAATAATAAAAATGTATTTATCATTGCGGTTGTCGGCGGTTGTGTTTTTGTTTGTCTGGTTGCGTTTATTCTGATATTTGCATTTTCCTGCAGCAAGCATTCACCGATTGAGGGCAGTTGGGTTAGCACTTCCGGCGATGTGATTCAGTTTGATAAGAACGGTGAGTTCAGGTGGGAGAGTAAATACGGAACCTATACTATTGAAAACGATACATACCTTACGTTGACCTTAAAAAACAGTTCGGATTTCGGAGACAACCGCTTTTATGTTTTTAATAGGGATGCAATGACCAGCAGCGGAGATTATTGGTATATCTCGGATAATGTGCTATATATATCCGGATATAAATATATCAAGCGATAGCAGTCCTGTAATCATTTGATCATAAAAAGAAATATCGGCAACAACGGCAACCGCAGAATCTATGCGGTTGCCGTTTTTAGGTGATTTATATC
Source organism: uncultured Ruminococcus sp. (assembly GCA_902798605.1). The sequence goes on from CADBXH010000001.1 coordinate 44,083, forward strand.
GGGGAACAGCAGAAAAAATTGATAAACCCAAAGAAAAAAGAAAAAGACTCGGTTTAGACTGAAAATGACCGGCAGAGCGCCACTCAATGTACTCAGCCGGTCAATATTTTTTTGAGTTTTTAAATTCCCCAAAAACCCAGTAAACATCCCGTTTTTCAGGGGGAAAGAGCTAATTGCTTGTGTTTTAAACGAACGCGTGCTATACTGTGGGCACAGTCAAAAAAGCGCAACGCTTTTGACAAAAGAAAAGGGTGAGAAAATGGATAAAAAATCAATTAACAAACAAATTCGCGGTATCTCAAACAGAGGCGCGCTGCTTTTGGTGATCTTTTGCGCGGTGGTTGCCTTGTTTATGTTTTTCAGGAGTTTTATGTATCGCGTCAGCGAATACGGTTCAATGTGGCAGGATCCGAAAATCATTTGGTCGCTGTCAAATGCTCTCTTGTTTTTTGTTCTGTATCCGCTTTTGCTTTTGCTGTACTACAAGTGTCTAAACAGGCAAAACGGTCTGCGTTTATCGGGAGCGTTCAAAAAGTCACAGCGTTCAAAGGGCTGGATATTCAAGTGGCTTGTGATCACTATCGGGGTATCTCAGCTTGCCGGAATAATACTGTCAACTGTAGCCCGTGTGATCCTAAAGGATAGCGCGGTGTCAAACAGTATCAGCGATATGGTAGTCAAGTCGAAAACCGATTATCTCGGAATGATACTTTACGGCATACCGGTTGTATTGTTAGCGCCGGTATTTGAGGAGCTAATATTCAGAGCTACCATATACCGCAACAACAGGCCGATGGGCGCTATGTTTGCCGCTGTTGTAACGGGCTGCGCCTTCGGCATATGGCATATGAATATCAGCCAGATATTTATGGCTGCTTTCTGCGGCGTATTTCTTTGCCTGATATTCGAGAAAACAAAATCGATCAAAACGGTTATGTTCATACATTTTGCGAATAATCTGCTGTTCTTTGGGTTGAAGTTTGCGAAGCTTCAAATCGGAGATATACTAAACGCGGGCGACAAGGAATTTATGATACAAGCGATGTTCCACAAGCAGCCCGTGAGCTCGGTTTTGCTGGTGTTGATTTGGGCGGTATTGGCAGCGGCATTTATCGCAGGTCCGATAATGCTCATCGTTCAAATCGTAAAAAAGAGAAAGAACACCGGTCTGGGCAAAGGGGATTTCCCTTACGGCACATGGAAAAAGACTCTTGTTTTCTTCTCAGCTCCGCTAACGATAATCGCGGTCGTTGCTATGATCGTAATGACAATTATATAACAAAAAACAGCTGTCATTCTGAGGCTTTGCCAAAGGATGACAGCTTTTGCTTTATTATCAGTTTTTAAGCGCCTGGAGCGGTGCGGGGATCCTGCCTCCGCGGTTGATGAACAGCTCCGGAGAGCCTTCCCTAACGGGCATTACGGGACCCGCGCCGAGCAGTCCGCCGAATTCGAGCATTTCGCCCGCTTTTTTGCCGATCGCGGGGATAAGGCGCACCGCGGTAGTTTTTGTATTGACCATACCGATAGCTGCCTCGTCGGCGATGATAGCGGAAATCGTCTCGGGCGTTATATCGCCGGGAACAACGATCATATCGAGACCGACCGAGCAAACCGCCGTCATTGATTCAAGCTTTGTGATGTCAAGCCTGCCGCTCTTTGCCGCGGCTATCATACCCGCGTCCTCTGATACCGGGATAAACGCTCCGCTCAGTCCGCCTACGTGGCTTGACGCCATAACGCCGCCTTTCTTGACAGCGTCGTTGAGCAGCGCGAGCGCCGCGGTGGTTCCGTGGCAGCCGCAGGTCTCAAGTCCCATTTCCTCAAGGATATACGCCACGCTGTCGCCGACAGCGGGGGTTGGAGCGAGCGACAGATCGACTATACCGAACGGCACGCACAGCCTCTTGCTGGCTTCCTTAGCCACAAGCTGACCCATCCTTGTTATCTTGAACGCCGTCCTCTTTACAAGGTCGGCTATCTCTGTAATGTCCTTGCCCTGTCCGTTTTTTGCCAAAGCGGCTCTCACTACTCCCGGACCCGATACGCCGACGTTGATGACCGTGTCAGCCTCGCCGACGCCGTGGAACGCTCCCGCCATAAACGGGTTATCCTCGGGCGCGTTGCAGAACACAACGAGCTTAGCCGCGCCGATGCAGTTCCTGTCGGCGGTGAGCTGTGCTGCCTGCTTAACGGTCTTGCCCATCATCTTGACCGCGTCCATATTGATGCCGGCTTTTGTTGAGCCGATATTGACCGAGGAGCAGACAAAGTCGGTCTCGCTCAACGCCTGCGGGATACTCTCTATCAGCGCGTAATCTCCGCTTGCAAAGCCCTTTTGGACAAGCGCGGAATAGCCGCCGATAAAGTTGACGCCGAGCTCCTTTGCCGCCTTGTCGAGCGCGTGGGCGAATTTCACCACGTTTTTGCTCTGGCAGGGAGCGGCGACCATACCGATCGGGGTGACTGAGATCCTCTTGTGGATTATCGGGATCCCGTACTTGCGCTCGATGTCCTCGCCGGTCTTTACCAAGTCCTTGGCGCTGCGGCAGATTTTGTCATAAACCTTAGCGCACGCCTTGTCGATGTCCTCGTCCATGCAGTCGAGCAGCGAAATACCCATGGTGATAGTTCTCACGTCAAGGTTTTCGTTGTCGATCATATTTATGGTTTCAAGTATATCTTTGGTTTCAAGCATACTTCAAATCTCTCCTATATCTTATGCATACTGTTGAATATGTCCTCGTGCATAATATGTATCTTGGTGTTTGTTTTTTCGCCGACTTCGTCCAGCTTTTTGCTCAGCTCGTCAAAACCGACGGTCGATTTGTCGATCTCAACCAGCATTATCATAGCGAACATATCCTGCAAAACGCTCTGAGTGACTTCAACGATGTTCACGCTCGATTGCGCGCAGACGTCTGAGACCTTTGCAAGGATACCGACTGTATCTTTTCCTATAACGGTAATGATAGCTTTCATAGTAACCTCCGTTTTGTTTTGTAATCATTTCCATATTATTATACTATCTTTGCACAGCAAAGTAAAGAAGTATTTTTCAACGGCGTAAAGTCTGCTCGGCTTTATTGACTTTTTGCTTATTTTGGAGTACAATCTAATATGTATAACTATAAATATAGAAAAGGAGGTCTGCGTTTTGTTTGATTTCAGCGTAATATTCGACGTCGGTGTTGTAGCGCTCAGGATTTTGATGCCTATTTACGCGATTTTTATCGTTTACCAGTGCTACGCCGCGATGCGCCGCCGCAGACGTTCCGAAAAACCGCTTGTTACTCTTGTCAACACTCAAACCTATGAGAAAACACCGGTCGTGTTCTGGGAGAATTCTATCGGGCGAAGCAAAGCTAATGATATTACGGTCAACGACCCCACGGTGTCGCGCAACCATTGCGTTTTGCTGCGCCGTAACGAGGGATGGTTTGTCCGAGATATGAACTCCACTGCGGGAACATATGTCAACGGCGAGCCCGCCTTTGAAAGAACCAGGGTTTTGATCGACGACGTTATCAGTGTCGGCAATACAAAGCTGCAGCTTCTCAGGGGCGACGAGTACTATGAGGAAGTTCAGTCGAGCTGGTTTTTTAAGAAAGTAAGCAACAAACCCGCTATCAAGGCGTGGAAGCTTATGTTGATGATAACGCTGTTCCATTTGTTTATGGGCATAGAGGCTATGTTCTGGAATGATGGAACAGACGTATACGCTCCCATCGTGCTCTTCGGAGTGCTTGCCGCGGTAGAGTGGGGCTTTTTCTCGATCTCGTACTTTGCGCTCAGGAGGGTCAACTTTGAGCTTGAGGCTCTTGCTTTGTTTTTGACGGGAATAGGCGTTATGCTGATGGTTCGGCAAGACCTAAGATCCGCTTATGTCCAGTTGATAGCGGCGACTATCGGAATGGCTCTGTTCTGTGTCATAATAAAGCTGATAGAAAACCCCGATAAGCTCATCAATAAACGGTTGAGAATGACGGTTATGGCAGTCGCTGTGGGGCTTTTGCTTGCCACTATACTCTATGGTATGGTATTTCATACAAAGTACGGAGCGGCAAACTGGATATCTATAGGACCGATATCTTTCCAACCCTCCGAGATCGTAAAGGTTATGTATATATTCGTCGGCGCAAGTTCGCTCGACGTACTTCAGACCAAACGAAATTTAATTGAATTTACAGTCTTTTCGGCGATTTGCGTAGCTCTGCTTGCTGTGTCGAGTGACTTCGGTACGGCGCTGATAATCTTTGTTACCTTCCTGTTGATCATATTTATGCGCTCGGGAGATATACTGACAGTTATTGTTCCTACAGGCGCCGTTGTCGGTGGAGTATTTTTGATTCAGCTCGTTGCGCCGATCATTGGATTCCAAGAAAAAATTGAATATGTATTTAAGCGCTTCAAAGCATATCGACATGTTTGGGAGTACGCCCAAGACACAGGTTATCAGCAAGTTCGTGTGCTGACCTTTGTCGCGAGCGGAGGACTGTTCGGAGTCGGTGTGGGCAACGGTTTTCTAAAACAGTATTTTGCGTCCGAAAGCGATCTGGTATTCGGAATCCTTGCCGAGGAGATGGGTGTTATCCTTGCGATAACGCTTGCTTTGGCAGTTGCTCTTTTGGTTATTTACGGAAGGGCGATCGCAACGCGCAGCCGCAGTACCTTTTACTCGATCTCGGCGTGTTGCGCGGCGGGACTGCTTGTTGTTCAGCTCTCGCTTAATGTTTTCGGCGCGACAGATGTTCTTCCTATGACAGGTGTTACGTTCCCGTTTGTCAGTTACGGCGGATCGAGTATTATATCCTGTTGGGGCTTGATCGCATTTATTAAGGCGGCAGACGAAAGAACTTACTCATTAAAACGCTGAGCTTTTAGATAACCTCGGTATATACCTGAATGATCGGGCGGGCAATGCTCGCCGCTGCAAATCCCTATTTGGAAAGGGTGTTAATGATTTGAAAAGAATACTTCGCAGAAGTACATTGATTTTGATTTTTTCTCTTGCGTTTATCGGCGGAATCGCGTTTTTCTCGGTAGAGCTGATACTCAACGCCGGCGACTGGGCAAACCAACCGTATAACGCCCATATCTCGGGCAACGGAGGTCTTGAACAGGCAGGCACGATTTATGACCGCTACGGAAACTCACTTGCTCAGACGATAGACAAAGAAAGAATGTATAACGAGAACCTGAGTGTGCGCGAAGGTCTCTTGCACACGGTCGGCGACAACAGCCTGAATATATCGACCGCGGTACAGAGCAAATACCGCTCTCAGCTTACCGGATATAATCTTGTCTGGGGTCTTAATATGCCTCAGTCGCTCAGAGCTTCTCACGATATTACTTTGACCGTTGACTCGGCGTCCAGCGCCGCCGCTTACGAAAAGCTCGCGTCTTACGGCAAAAAGGGCGCGTGCGTGGTTTACAATTACAAAACCGGCGAGGTGATCTGCTCCGTCAGCACACCGGGTTACGATCCGCAGGATCCGCCTAAGATCACTCCCGAAAACGAGGCTGAATACGACGGTGTCTTTCTTGACAACGTGGTTTCTTCATCGTATGTTCCGGGCTCGATTTTTAAGATCGTCACAGCCGCGGCAGCAATAGAGAATATCCCCGATATTTACGATCGTACGTGGGAGTGTTACGGCAGCGAGGAGATCGGCGGTCACGACATCACCTGTGTCGAAAGCCACGGAACGATCAATTTTCAGGAAGCTATGGCACATTCCTGCAACATTGTTTTTGCCGAGCTTGCGGTTGAACTCGGACCGGAAAAAATGACCGCGACGGCGAATAAGATCGGGATCAACGATACCTTCAAGTTTGATGATATGGAAACCGCAAAGGGCAACTACGATGTTTCCAAGGCCGATACAAACCAGCTCGCTTGGTCGGGCGTCGGTCAGTATAACGACGCGGTAAATCCGATGCAGATGGCAATAATCTGCGGAGCGATCGCAAACGGCGGAAAGTCGACCACGCCCACATACATAAAAAGCGGTACGGGCGATCTGATGAAGATGATCGGCCTTAACAAGGGCGAGAGCAAAGAGATGTTCAGCCCCGATACCGCGCAAAAGCTAAACGATATTATGCGTTATACGATCACCGATTACTACGGCGACGATCTGTTCGGAAACCTTTCGGTATGCGCAAAGACCGGTACCGGTGAGGTAGGAGAGGATCGCAAGCCGACCGCGTGGATGGTGGGCTACGCTCAGGATCAAGATTGTCCGCTGGCGTTTGCCTGCGTTGTAGAGGACGCCGCGATGAAAACCGCCGCAGAGTCACTGAGGACAAAAGGATAATTTGATTTTTTGTAGGGGCGGACACATAGGTCCGACCTTACTAATTATAATAATACTGTTCATATGGTATTTAAGCACAGAAAGGATAAAATTACATTATGGCGATGAATTTCTTAAAAGCGATGTTCGGCAATTACAGCAAGCGCGAGGTAAAGCGCGTTCAGCCGATTGCCGACAAGGTGCTCGCGCTTGAGGAAAAGTATGAAAAGATGAGCGAGAGCGAGCTCAAAAACCAGACAGCTCTGTTAAAGGAGCGTCTTGCAGCCGGAGAAACTCTTGACGATATTCTCCCCGACGCGTTTGCCGCCTGCCGCGAGGCAAGCTGGCGTGTGCTCGGTATGAAGCACTTCCCGGTACAGGTTATCGGCGGAATCGTACTTCATCAGGGTCGTATCGCCGAGATGAAGACCGGTGAAGGTAAAACACTTGTGGCTACGCTCCCTGCGTATCTTAACGCGCTTACGGGCAACGGCGTCCACATCGTAACCGTCAACGATTACCTTGCCCGCCGTGACTCCGAGTGGATGGGCAAGCTCTACAAATATTTGGGACTCACCGTAGGTCTTATCACTCACGACCTCGACAATCCCCTCAGAAAAGAAGCCTACGCCGCCGACATAACCTACGGCACAAACAACGAGCTCGGATTTGACTACCTGCGTGACAATATGGTGGTTTACAAGGAGCAAAAGGTTCAGCGCGGCCACGCCTTCGGTATCGTCGATGAGGTCGACTCGATCCTCATAGATGAGGCGAGGACCCCTCTTATCATCTCGGGTCAGGGCGACAAGTCCACCGACCTTTACGAAAAAGCCGATGCGTTTGCCAAGACTTTGAAGATCGAGCGCTTTACCGAGCTCGACGCAAAAGAGGATCTTGAAGAATACTACGCCGAAAACGGCATAGACTACGTTGTTGACGAAAAGCAAAAGACAGCCACATTGACCCAAAACGGCGTTAAAAAGGCTGAGGAATACTTTGGTTTGGAAAACCTTACAGACCCCGACAACCTCGAGATACAGCATCACGTCAACCAGGCCATCAAGGCGAACGGCGTAATGAAGCTCGATGTTGACTATGTTGTAAAGGACGATGAGGTCATCATCGTTGACGAATTCACGGGCCGTCTAATGTACGGCAGACGCTTCAACGAGGGTCTGCACCAGGCGATCGAGGCAAAAGAGGGCGTAAAGGTACAGAGCGAGAGCAAAACGCTCGCGACCATCACCTTCCAGAACTACTTCCGTCTGTACAACAAGCTCTCGGGTATGACCGGTACAGGTGAGACCGAGTCCGAGGAGTTCCAGGAGATCTATAAGCTCGACGTTGTTGAGATCCCCACTAACAAGCCCGTTATCCGTGACGACCTGCCCGATTCCGTATTCAAGACCGAACGCGGCAAGTTCAACGCGGTAATCGACCAGATCGCCGAAGTCCACGAAAAAGGACAGCCGGTGCTCGTAGGTACGATTTCTATCGAAAAATCAGAGCTTCTCTCAAAAATGCTCAAGCGCAGAGGCATCGCTCACAACGTGCTGAACGCAAAGCAGCACGAAAAAGAGGCTGAGATCATCGCCCAGGCGGGTAAGTTCGGCGCGGTAACCATCGCCACCAATATGGCGGGTCGTGGTACCGATATCATCCTCGGCGGTAACGCCGAGTATATGGCGAAAGCTTCAATGCGCAAGCAGGGCTATCCCGAAGAAATGATCGAGGAAGCCACAGGCTACGCCGAAACCGACGACGAGGAGATCTTGGAGGCGCGCAAGACCTTCCAAGACCTCAATGAAAAATATAAAGAAGAGATCAAGGACGAGGCAGACCGCGTGCGCGAGGCGGGCGGACTTATGATCATCGGTACAGAGCGTCACGAGTCACGCCGTATCGACAACCAGCTCCGCGGACGTTCCGGACGTCAGGGTGACCCGGGCGTGAGCCGCTTCTTCCTCTCGACCGAGGACGACCTTATGCGCCTGTTCGGCGGCGACCGGATGAGAGCGATGATGGAGCGTATGAATGTTGAAGAGGACGCTCCCATCGAGAACAAAATGCTCACGAGCATTATCGAAAGCTCGCAGGAAAAGGTCGAGCTGCGTAACTTCGGAATCCGTAAAGACGTACTCCAGTACGATGACGTTCTCAACCGCCAGCGTGAGATAATCTACGGTCAGCGCGATCAGGTGCTCAACGGAGAGGATCTGCACGATACCGTTTTGAAGATGGTTTCGGATTCTATCGACACCTCTATCAAACACTATTTGCCCGAGGGCCCGCGCGAGAACTGGAACTATCCCAGTCTTATCGAGTATTACAAGGGCTGGCTCATCACCGATGAGGAAAAGTATAAGCTCGACAAGGATGAGCTCGAGGAGATGGAGGCCGAGGAGATCGGTCAGCACATTATCGACGACGCTCTCGAAGTATTCAAGGCGAACGAGGAGCTTCTGCCGGCAGAGACTATCCGTGAGATGGAGCGCGTATATCTGCTCAAAGCGGTAGACACCCACTGGATGGCGCATATTGACGCTATGGATCAGCTCAAATCGGGTATCCGCCTGCGCTCATACGGCCAGCACGATCCCGTTGTAGAGTACCGTCTTGAGGGCTTTGATATGTTCGACGAGATGATCGAGAACATCCGCGAGGACACAATGAAGATGATGCTCATTATGCCCAAGCGCGTTTATGAGATCCAGAAACGCCAGGAGGCTATCGAAGAGGCGAGAAAGGCTGCCGAGAAGCAGGCAGCCGCCGCTCATCAGGTAATGCTGAACAACGGCGAGGAGCAGCCCAAGGTCAATCCCGTTCAGGCGGCGCTCAAGCGTGAGCAGGTCGCAAAGCCCACAAAGACCTCCGGCGACGGCACAGACACCGCCAACAAAACCGTCCGCAAGGGCAAAAAGATAGGCAGAAACGATCCCTGCCCGTGCGGAAGCGGAAAGAAGTATAAAAAGTGTTGCGGACGCGACGCATAAAGTTGAGGCTGACCTTTTGGTCAGCCTCAGTTAAATTCGCCTGCGGCGAGCTAAATTTGGCTTCGCCAAGTGAAATTCCTGTCGGAGTGAAATTTGCTCCGCAAACTAAAACAGCCTGTTCAAACATTTTTGTCTGAACAGGCTGTTGATTTTTGATTTTCATTTGCAGCTCAATATATTCCCTGCACGGTCACTTCGCCGAAGAATACGCCGCAGATAGAGCCGTCGGAGAGCATTACGTTTAGTTCTCCGTTTTGCGAAACGCCGACTGCCATTCCGTTGATTTTCCTTGTGCCGCGGGTGAATGTAACGTTTCTGCCGATCGTTGCGCAAAGGTCCTTGTACTCTTTCAGCGCGGTCTGAGACATTCTAAGGTCGTTGCGCAGCAGCTCGCCCTCAAGACGGTCAAGGAATTTGGCGAGCAGTCTGTTTTTATCGTAGTGTCTGCCAGTCTCAAGCAAAATCGAAGTCGCTTTATGCTTGATCTCCTCGGGGAAAACCGCCTGGTCAATATTGATACCGATTCCGAGGACTATGTACTCGACCGCGTCGAACTCCGCCGTCATCTCCGTGAGTATACCGACGAGCTTTTTGCTTCCGACAACTATATCGTTCGGCCATTTTATTTTGCAGTCAAGTCCGGTAGTCTCGCGCAGCGCCTTGCACATAGCGAGTCCCGCCAAGGGTGTTACCGCGACAAGCCCGCCGGGAGCGACCTGCGGGCGAAGCAGGATAGAGAACGCGATGTTTTCGTCGCGCTCGCTCTGCCAGGTTCTGCCGAGCCTGCCCTTGCCTTTTGTCTGTTCTCTCGTGGTGACAACAACGCCCTCTTGGCAGCCGTTGTTGCCCAGCTCCTTGAGGTAGTCGTTGGTCGAGCTGACCGAATCGAGCACGATGATCTCTCTGCCAATAAGCTCTGTATTAAGGTAGTTCTTGATCGCCTCAACGTTCAAAAAATCGGGGGAGGAAACAAGCTTGTACCCCTTGTTTGGGGTCGAGTTTATCTCGTAGCCGTCCTCTTTAAGGGCGTTCACGCCCTTCCAAACAGCCTGACGCGACACGCCGAGCTGATTCGCGAGCGACTGCCCCGAAACAAAATCATTTGAACTTAATAAAATTGAGAGGATTTTGTTTTTCATAACGACCACCTGACTAAAGGATTTATTACAAATGAATTGATATGTGTATCGGCGCAGCTGTGCGCCGCGTCCGTCATTGACAATACAATAAAATATGCTATACTATTTTTGATGAATAATAACTTGTGAGGTAATCCGTATGCTACAAGATAAAAATATTCTTCTGGGGATCACAGGCAGTATCTCAGCCTATAAAATCGCCAATTTGGCAAGCGCTCTTGTAAAGCTTCACGCCAATGTCGATGTAATTATGACTAAGAACGCCGAGAAGTTTATTAACCCTATAACGTTTGAGACGCTTACCAAAAACCATTGCATTACAGAAATGTTTGACCGCAACGATGTAAGCGAGGTCAAGCACATTGCGCTTGCCGAACGTGCGGACGTTATTATGATAGCGCCCGCTTCTGCCAATATGATTGGCAAAATGGCGCATGGTATCGCGGACGATATGCTGAGCACGACTGTTCTTGCGGCGGGGTGTCCCGTTATGGTAGCTCCCGCGATGAACGTAAATATGTTCAATAACCCTGCCGTGCAGGATAATCTCGCTGTTTTAGAGCGGCGCGGTATTACCGTTATTCCGCCCGAAACCGGTGTTTTAGCGTGCGGCGACGTCGGAGAAGGAAAGCTGCCCTCAGAGCAAACATTACTCGATTACATCCTCAGAGCGACCGCAAAAGAAAAAGATTTGACAGGTAAAAAAGTTTTGGTTACTGCGGGTCCGACGCAGGAAAGCCTTGACCCCGTTAGATTTATTACAAATCATTCTACGGGCAAAATGGGCTATGCAGTAGCGCGGCAGGCAATGCTGCGCGGAGCCGATGTTACACTCATAAGCGGTCCCGTAAGTATCGCGTGTCCGCCGTTTGTAGAGGTGATCTCCGTAAAAAGTGCGGAGGAAATGTTCCAAGCGGTCGCCGACCGTTTCGCGGAACAGGATTACTGCGTAATGACCGCTGCCGTGGCGGACTACACTCCCGCGGAAACCAAAACCGAGAAGATCAAGAAATCTGATGACGGATGCGATCTGTCGCTTTCGCTGAAGCGCACGCGGGACATTTTGAAATGGCTCGGCGAGCATAAAAAAGACGGACAGCTGATTTGCGGTTTTTCGATGGAAACCGAAAACATACTGGAAAACTCCACGGCAAAGCTGCATAAGAAAAATGCGGATCTGATCGCGGCGAATTCATTAAAGGATGCCGGATCGGGTTTTGGTACAGACACCAATCATTTAGTTCTTATAAATAAAGACGGCGTTACCGATCTGCCTCTGCTTTCCAAAGAGGAAGCGGCGGACAGATTGCTTGACGTGCTGTCAAAAATGTAATACGGTTCGGTTCAATAATGTATGATACACTCCTCCGGTTGCCCCGGAGGAGATTTTTTAAACTATTTTATAGTTTGTTTTTTGTTGCCGCATACATCGCTCGGCTGATAGTTGTACCGAAGACGAGATTGATAATGAATTCAACCAGCGCGTTCAGGCCTGCCAGGGCGAAAATGAAAACAAAAATATTTTCTGTGGGCTTGTCGGTCAGCGAACCTCTGAAGAAGATCCACATAAGGCCGAGAAAACCGACGGTGTTTAAAAGAGTAGTCAGTCCGCAGCAAACGGCTGAGCTTACCAACCACGTTGTTCCGCTGTTCTTGGGAAGCGACTTAAACAGCAGTCCGGGGACCCATCCGCAGATAACGCGCGGTACAAAGCACATAAGAAAAGTATAAAACGGATTAACGCCCAGCAGCATTGTCATAAGCGGTCCGCCGCCGCCTGTCAAAGTCATAATAAAGCTGGAAAGTCCGAAAACCGCGCCCAAAATAGCGCCGTAAAGCGGTCCCAACAAAACCGCGCCGATCGCGACGGGAAGACAGTTGAGCGTGATTGTCAGCGGTCCCAACGGGATGCGGACAAAAAACGTCAGCAAGACGATCAACGCCGCTAACAGTGAACAGAATACCGGCTTAAAGTAAGCGGGCAAAGTGTTTTTTTTGATTGTTGCCATAAAATAACCTCCTGCTGTTTCCCCATTCAAAACTTATATGGGTGAAACGCAAATATATTTACAAAAAGGCAAAGCCTTATTGCATACGTTTTTTGCTGTCGTTTTTTTGATATATGTTGTTTAAGCCCTCGAGTATGATGTTTTCATCATATGTGATCGCGGGGCGGCAGTTGCAGACAATGCTTTCCGCAAGTCCGCCTGTGGCGATGATCCTGCACTCCTTACCTTTTTCTTCGCAGAATTTGTCTATCAGCCCGTCTATCATACACGCGCTGCCGTAAGTCATTGCCGAGCGTATACAGTCAACGGTGTTGGTGCAGATCACGTTTTTGGGAGCGCGCAAATCGACAGACGGCAAAAGCGCGCCGTTTTGGGTGAGCGCGTCGAGCGAGATACCGACTCCCGGGGCGATAACGCCGCCGCGGTACGCGAAGTTCTCGTCAACATAGGCGAGCACTGTCGCGGTTCCCATAAAAATCATAACCAGCGGGCCGCCGTACTTTTCAAAAGCGCCCACGCAGCCGCAGACTATGTCTCCGCCCAAGGTTTCGGGACGGTCGATCTTAAGATCCATACCCGTTTTCAGTCCGGGGCCGATGATAAAGCTCTTTTTGCCGGTGACGATTTTTATCGCGTCTCTCAGCGGTTGGGTCGCCTTTGGCACGACCGAGCTGATGATCGAGGCGTCTATCACGCCGACGTCGATGTTGTACACCTGAAAAAACGCGTACAGCACAACGGCAAATTCATCACTTGTCTTTCTGGTATCGGTCGAAAATCTCATTTTGTGCATGAGCTTATCGCCGTCAAAAATACCCAGCTTTATATTTGTATTGCCAACATCGGCAGTAAGAAGCATAATAAAACCTCCGGAACTGATTTCCATTAATTA
>CADBXH010000002.1 GCA_902798605.1 uncultured Ruminococcus sp.
AAACGACCTCGACCCATATGAGTATCTCAAGTTCATCTTCACGAAGGCGCCCAATCTGAAGGATAATGAATCCATAGATATCCTCCTGCCGTGGAACGCTTGAAAATATTAAGTCCAACTTTTGGGGGTCACGTCATTTTCGCGGCCGGAATTATTTATTTCTGTTTCATCCATTTTTTCATATCATTTATTAATAAACCTGTTCTTACTTTTGCACCTTCTTCATTTAGATGAAGCTGTGTATCATAAAAATACCGGTAAGGAATAAAATAATCGTTATAATCCGAGATAACATCACAGTTAAGCTGAGCACGCAAGTCATTTTCAAAGGCTTTGTATTCATCTTTATCCTAAGTGTATTCACCGTCGCCAATCGGATAGCCCGCTACCAACAGAACCGCTCCCTTTTCTTTAAGCTCATCGTTAAGCGCGTTTAACCTCTGCGCACATTGATCGCTTAGTTTTGGCTTTACCATAGGTGTTTTAGCAAACATTTCATCCGGATCAAGCTTTTTTCCTTCGGGTCTGTCAACTATATCACCATAATCATTAAACGAATATCTTGAATATGGATCATCGTAAGCCTTGTTGCCAGTATGACTTATCCAACAGGCAACAGATTCGGCTATATAGTTTGGATACGCGGTAGCCAGACCGAAATAATCCTCTTTTCTTGGGATTTGCCACAGGTTTTTATGGTGTTCAAGCGTTTTAAGAGCCATTCCCGTATCCTTGATCGTATTGTCATCATCATAGGATGAACTGCAGATCACAACAATGTCACCGCTGTTTACATATAGCGTACCGGCACGCTCAAGAAAAACATTTCCCAACGCAGCGTGCAGTCCCATATTTACCACAGGCATCCCCAGTTCTTTTTCTATCAGAGCAGAATCAAAGCCAAACGCAACATTGGAATCGCCGGCCAGTATGATTTTAGGCTTATCAATGCTTTCCATTCGCTCTGCTTTATCAATAAGCGAGGCGTTAAAGGATGTTTGATATTGGTTCTTTATGACAGTAAAATCCAATAATACGATCAGCGCCATTACCGTTATACAGGCCGTGAAAAGAATCAACAGCTTTTTAATAAACTATTTCAACCGTTAAACCTCCTAAAATTGAAAATATATGAATTCGGTATCAGCCGCAATATGAGCTAACAATACCACCGCCGTAATGAATACGACATAAACCGTATATCTTAATACAACAGGCTTTGCGCTGATTGAAATAATAACGTCCTTTTTTGTAGATATATAATCGTAAACCGACAGCGGCAAAAGATAAAAGAATGCGATAAAAACAAGCTTTATCACATTGAAATCCATGTCGCGCCAACACTGAAGAAGATACGAAACAGGATTTGTTATTCCGTCAAATGAATGAGAGAATACATACACAGCGTCTGAAATATCGGCTGCTCTGAAAAATACCCATGCTGCCGTAACGATCAAAAACACAATAAAAGCGCGCACAAAAAAGACAAATCCGCCTTTTTTCCTTAGAGCCTTGATATGAAGAGCGTTTTCTATGATCTGCGCCACTCCGTGGATAGCGCCCCAAATCAAAAATGTCCAGTTAGCGCCGTGCCACAATCCGCTGAGCAAAAAGGTAATAAAAAGATTAAAACAATGGCGGGGCTTACTAACGCGGTTTCCGCCTAAAGGAATATACACATAGTCTCTGAACCATGTAGACAGAGAAATATGCCATCTGCTCCAAAACTCCTTTATGGAAGTTGAGTAGTACGGACTCTTGAAATTCTCCATGATCTCAATACCAAACAACTTTGCACAACCTCTGGCAATATCGGAATACGCTGAAAAATCGCAGTAGACCTGAACCGAAAAGAACAGCGTTGCTACAATCAAAGACAAACCCGTTGTTTCGCTAAGATTCAAATATACCTTATCTACATATACTGCGATATTATCAGCCACTACCATTTTTTGTACAGACCCCAAGCCATCAGCTTCAAACCGTATGTAGCTTGTTCGTAATCAAAATAATGGCGCTTACGGATCTGAGGCAAAAGATTTGAAGATCTTTCGATAGGACCTGCGACCAGCTGAGGGAAAAATGACACAAACGCAGCATATATTCCAAAATGCTTTTCAGCGGCAACATCGCCTCTGTAAACATCTATAACATAGCTGAGCGTTTGGAATGTATAAAAAGATATTCCGACAGGCAGTATCAAATTCAATGTAATAGGATGCGGCGAAAGCGCAAAAGCGCTGACAACATCGTTAATCACTGCGAAGAAAAAGTTCAAATACTTAAATACAAACAGCACGCCGAGACATAGCACAAGCGCAGTAACTACGATCAGTTTTTCTTTTTTTCGTTTTTTGTTTTTCCAACAGTCTTGCGCAGGTGTATGAAACTATGGTTGTAAACAGTATCAAAAAAACATATTTCGCGTTCCAGCTCATATAAAAGTAATAACTCGCAACTAAAATAAGAGCCCAACGGAATTTATGCGGGATAGCCCAATACAACGCAAAAACTATCGGCAAAAAATTGCAAATGAATAGAATTAAAAAACATATTTTCACTCGCTTCTTATCGATGATCTATGATAAAAAACTTTAAATAGATTTTTTAAGTTTATTAATTAGCATCTTTGGATTTAATCCACGCAGCATAAGTCGGTTATTCGGTCTTATCGACTTCATAATGAATCCGATTATTACGTTTGTAAATATCTGCGTGATAAGCGACGCCAAAGCGGCGCCCATTGTTCCCATAAACGGGATAAGGATAAAATTCAAAACAATATTGCACAGTGAACCCGACAGATTAATCTTCCACAGGACGCTGTACTTATCCTCGGCAAGTATCCAAATATTTCGCACCGCTCCCATATAAGAGAAGGTCGTGTACCAAACTATCAAACGTAGGATATTG
Source organism: uncultured Ruminococcus sp. (assembly GCA_902798605.1). The sequence goes on from CADBXH010000002.1 coordinate 2,914, forward strand.
ACCGATTCGCCGTAATCGGAGCCATACAGCACCCAGACAATAGGCTTGGCGAACACGGCAATTAAAAGGCTTTGCACCAAAGCAAAATAAATAATTACCGAATACAGCATCGACATATTGTTTTCAAATATATCATTGCTGTTATGCTTGCTTTCGAGTATTGACGGACGCGCAGAATCGATAATAGCTACAAAAACGAACGCCGTCATCGATGCACAGGTCGACGCCGCGGAATAAAAGCCGACCGCTTTGTCTCCCACCATAAGCATCAGCATTATCTTGTCTGTCTGTGCGAAAATCGTTACCATCATTGCCGAAACAATGTAATACCTACCCTTTTTCAGCATTTTTACAGCTTGATCACGGGAAAACGACAGCTTTATTCCACTCAGCTTTTTTAACGTTATCAGCATTGCGATAGAAACCAAAGCGTACTCAATAGTTTCCGAAATCGCAAACCAATAGATGCTTTTTCCGCTGACAAGCAGGATTATCTTATAAGCCGACACAACAACATACGCCCCAAGCATGATCAGGGACGTATATTTTGAAAACAGCTTTGACTGAAACCAATATTGGATCATCATTACTGCCTGAAAGAATATGTTTATTCCGTAAAGCGCGCAAACAATAAAAGTTACCGTGTCATCATAGTTGGCGATCAACACGAATCCCAGCGCGCAAATATAACAAACAAACGCCGACAGCAGATTAAGGCACAAAGCCGTGCCGATGATCGAGCCTTCCTTATCGGGGCGGTCAACAAATTCCCGAACCAGTATCTGGTCAAACCCCAGCTGCATTACAGGCAAAATAAACGCAAAAACAGATATGGCGTAGTTTATTATGCCGTAATTAGACGGCCCGAGAAAACGCGCGGAAATCATCGTTACCGCTACGCCAAGCAGTGCCTGAACGATCTTGCACCCGATTATCCACGCTGCGTTTTTCAATATTCTGTTTTTAATACTCAGCCTTTTAAATAATCGAGGCATTATTTCATCCTTTTAAATATAAATCGACATACTCACGATATTTTACATTCTCATCAAACATCAGGGAACGGTTACGGCACGCGTCGGAAGTAAACGGAGATCCCTCACATATACTTTTTATCGCGTCAAAAAGCTTTCCGAAATCATCTGTAGGTGTTACTATTCCGCAGGTAACGTCAACACATTCGGGACTTCCGCCCGTATCAAATGTGACCACGGGGGTTCCGCACGCGTTTGCCTCTATGTTGACAAGTCCGAGCACTTCCTCGCGCGTGGGATTGACAAAAACATCAGCCGCGGTGTAAATCTCGGCAAGCTCTTTCTGATTATTTGTTTTGTGAATGGAAATTATGTTCCCGGGCAGCTTGCTGTCTGTTTTCTCATCTGTTCCCACAAGCACTATCCGCCAATCATCGGGCATATTTGCCGCAAGCTTAAGGAACACGTCAAGCCCCTTTCGTCTGCCCCAGATAAATGAAACTCCGAGAATGAGCTTCTTATCTGTCAAATCATATTTTTCTCTGAAACCGGATTTCACGGGCTTAAAAACATCCAAGTCAATACCGTTATTTATTACCTTGACCGGATAATCCTTCAGAAAGGACTTTTTCACATCTTCCATAAGCCAAACAGACGGCGTAATGATCGTCAAATCCAAATTCTCTGTCAACGCGCGCTTCTTTTTATAAAGCTCTCCGCTGCGGTCAAACAACCAACTGTAGCTTTTTTTCTGAGGGCAGCTTCCGCATCCGGTCTGCCATCTGTCACAGCCGGACATATAATAGTGCGGACAATAGCCTGTAAAAGCCCAACAGTCGTGAAACGTCCAATAAACTTTTATTTTGCGTTTTTTAATGTACTCAAAAAGCATTCCGAGATGGATATTGTGTCCGTGAAGATTATGCAGATGGATAATATCAGGCTCATACTCCGTTAATTCGGAAATAAGCCTTTTTGTTACCCCGCGAGCCTCAAACCCCCAATCACCCAACAAACGGGATCTCAGGGCGTTCAGCTTTATCTCATACGGCTTTTGATAACAAACGCTCAAAGGATAATCGGACGTTCCCTGGCTGTAAAATATGCGATTGTCAATATTTTTTTCAGTCAATAAACGGCTAACGGCAACACAGATTTTACCTGTGCTGCCTTTGCCGCTTGTAATGTTGATTTGCGCAACCTTCATTTTTTCCTCTTAAGACCGGCTGATTTTAAAATTATCATCCTTTTGCAGATATTCCAATATAGTATTCAAACCGCTTTGCATACCCATTATTTTATTATATTCAGCCTCAGAGAAGGAATCCTTTTTTATATCATAAGAAACAACATAAACATTTGTATCCTTATATGTTCCCGCGAGATATCCCTTTGACTCGCCGCCAAACTCCAAGTCAAACAGCTTGGTCTTGCCATACGAAAAGCGAACCGACTTATCGTCCTTGTCAATTTTAACGCTGTTCTTCCAGACAGAGGGATAATAAAGCGTTGTCAGAGATGTTTCTATTTCAAAAACATCATCGGTATTGACCTGTGTCTGTTCTGTCTCAAGTTTATAATCTTTTTTAAGGTTATCGATTATAACATTCAACGATCCCTGAGCTTCGCGAAGTTCGCTGTAATTACCCGCTTTTTTATCGAGGTCGTAGACCGTTGCGCGGATCTCCGTATTGCCATCTTCTCCCTTAATGGTTCCCAAAAGGTCGCCTGTCCCGCCGTTAAAGCAAAGATCAAACAGCTTTACTCCTCCAAGCGAGAACTTTACCGTGTAAACATTCTTTGTGTCGATATCCACCTTGACCTTATCCTTGAATTTTTCAGGATATTTCAAAATGCAGTATTTGGTTTTGATTTCGTAAACCTTGATCGGTTCATCGACTTGTGATGTTGTTGCAGCAGCCTCGTCCTCAGTAGCGCCGCTGTTGTTTGAGTCTGTACAGCCTGCAAACGTTGCCGCAAGCAGGACTGCCAGAATTAAAATCAGTAACTTTTTCAATGCTTTCTCCTGTTAGTTTATAACCATTTTTCCGTTTTCATCAAAGTGATACGTTCCCTTTACCACGGGATCGCCGTTATCATAAGTAAGGCCGTTCGTATTAAGAACGCTGAAATTCTTGTCCTTGACGATCTTGCCGTAAGCGTCTACGTAGTAAAAGTCACCGTCAACCTTGATGAGACCCTTGTACGGACAGGGTTTATTATCCTCATAATAAACCTCTCCGATAAGACCTTCTTTAACGTCCATCTTTCCGTCGGCGTCAAAGTAATATGTTCCCTTTACGATTGGTTTGCCGTTATTATAGCAAAGTCCGTTTGTAGTAATAACATAAAAGTCCTTGCCTTTTACTATTTTTGCGTAAGCATCAACGTAGTAGAAGCTTCCGTTGACCTGTATCAAGCCCTTGTAAGGAACCTTTTTGTTATCCTCGTAATATGTATCTCCTACAAGACCTTCCTTGACGTCCATCTTGCCGTCGGCGTCAAAGTAGTATGTTCCCTTGACAACCGGCTTGCCGTTGCTGTAACAAAGATCGTTTGTTGTAAGAACATAGAAATCCTTGTTCTTTACGATCTTGGCGTAAGCATCAACATAGTAGAAACTTCCTTCATGCTGTATCAAGCCCTTGTAAGGAACCTTCTTGTTATCCTCGTAATATGTATCTCCTACAAGGCCTTCCTTAACATCCATCTTGCCATCGGCGTCGAAGAAATATGTTCCCTTGACAACCGGCTTGCCGTTGCTGTAACAAAGATCGTTTGTTGTAAGAACATAGAAGTCCTTGTTCTTTACGATCTTAGCGTAAGCATCAACGTAGTAGAAACTTCCTTCATGCTGTATCAAGCCTTTGTAAGGAACCTTTTTGTTATCCTCGTAATATGTATCTCCTACAAGGCCTTCCTTGACGTCCATCTTTCCGGCGGCGTCAAAGTGATATGTTCCCTTGATAACCGGCTTGCCGTTGCTGTAACACAAATCATTTGTATTCAAAACCTGGAAGTCCTTATTCTTTACGATCTTGGCATAAGCGTCAACATAATAGAAATATCCGTCAACACAGATCAAGCCTTTGTATGGAACTGTCTTGTTGTCCTCGTAATATGTATCTCCTACAAGACCTTCCTTGACGTCCATCTTTCCGTCGGCGTCAAAGTAGTATGTTCCCTTAACAACCGGTTTGCCGTTGCTGTAGCAAAGATCATTTGTGGTAAGAACATAGAAATCCTTGTTCTTTACTATCTTTCCGTAATCGTTAACATAATAGAATCTGCCGTCAACACTAACAAGGCCATAATACGCTGCAAGCTCTTTTCCATTAACATAAACCAGATCATTCATGATAAAGGTATCCTTGGAAAGCTTGCCGTCGGCGCCGAAGAAATACTTGCCCTTTGTGAGGATCCCGTTGGAGTTTGCGTCGGTAACGTTTACAACCGTGCTGCGGTCGGCATAACCTGTGCGGTTGTTGTTTCCGCCGGAGTTAAAGAAATAAATATCATCACCGACCTGCTGTACGCCGAATTGGGTGTATCCGTTAACTACATAATATATATCGCCGTTATATGTATACAGTCCGTCGTTTTGCAGGCGGGTTTTTTCTGCAATTCCACCGTCCTCGCCGAACGCATACCATTCGGGTACGGAAGCGTTGGTCTCTTTCACAAATCTTGTTCCTGTATAGGCATATCCATCGGCTCCGAAGTAATACCATTTGCCGTCGATCTGGCGCCAGGTTTTGTAAAGATAATCAGGCCCGAAATAATATCTCTTTCCGTGTGAATCGGGCTTCCAGTAGCCGTTGTCTATCTTGCCGTTGACAAAGTACAGATCATAGTGCCAGCCTTCGAGCAGCTCGCCGTTTTGGATATATCTTCCGCAAACCTGACAGCGTTCAACGTTATCGTCAAGGTCACTGTCTACCCAAATGTGGCTGTCCCACTTTGCGTACAGATTAGTATTGCCTTCAACCGTAAAAGTGTCGCCTTCTGTCAATGCGGGATCGGAATAATCCGGATTAAAGTGCCATTCGCTGCAGCAATGCTCAAGATCGGCATCGGGCAGAGCCTTTACCGTACACTGATCGCCCGCGCTGTAGATATTTGTATCCCACACCAGCTTTTTGCCGTAAGTTCCGATATCATACTTTACAAAGAAGGTGTCGTCACTGTAAGCGTTTGAAAGAAATTCATAACGCTGAGGAATATAATTTGTAATAACACTGAGTCGGCTGTTATAGCCGTTTATTATACTCTGCGGATTCGTGCTTCCATAGGTATTCCAGCGGATGGCATTCATTATCATAGTTGAGCGGATATGCTCTGCCGTAGGAGCAATACTGCCGAAATATGACGGATACATTTGCTTAACGACATTATTCCAAACGTTTTGAACTACCTGCTGGAAATCGTTATGACTAAACAGCTGCGCAAGGAATGATTTATATGAATCGTTATCATAGTTGATATAGCAGTGCTGGATATACAGGCTGTCTATATCATCCAAAGTCGTGGTGTTGTTAATAAGATAATTGATACCGTGAGTCTGCTGGAACGAAAGATCAAAATCCCAAGCGGGTCCGGCGCAGATCTTGCCGTCAACATCCTTATACAGGAAAAAGCTCGAGCTGCAGCCGTCAAAGTTAGCGCCAAATTCCTCTGCGATATACATCCTCGCGATAGATTCAACATCAACGTATTCTGTATAATATTTACCCAATGAGTTATATCCTGTCTGAGAGTACACGGCGTCCTCATATTGCTGGTAATAACCGCGGATATACTCGACTTCTGCCTTAGAAGAATACTCAGGCTCCTTGACAACAACTGCCTGTTTGCGCGAGGTTATAAATCCCGAGACCTCGGGAGGATAACGGTATATCTTTTCAAGCTCCAAGAGGTATCCGCCGGTGATATCGTCCGGATCATTGGGGATCTGTGCGTATTGGTAGGTGTTGGCTTCCTCGGTAAACTGATCGCCGCCCAAAGGATAAGAGGACAGTTTTCCGTCATTGACTGCCTCGGTATCACTTTCGAGATTTCTGATATTAACGCGGTTATCGCCGATCTCTACCTTTTCGGTTATGACGTATGCGCCCATATAGTTTCTGTTCACATAAAGGTTTACGGGGACAACGTCAGAGGTAACTTCAACGCCCATATCTTTGGCAAATTTATACGAGAGCAGGTTACGCATAAACGTAGCATCTCCGGCATTGGCAAGCAGACACCACTTTTTTGCTTTACCCATTCCGAACAAGTCCGCCTTTTTTGCGAGCTTGATGTTATATGGCTTTTTGTTGCCTTTCCATGTAGAGTTTCCTCTACCCTTGATATAATCGAGTGCGCCGTCATACATAACCGTACCGTCGCCGCCCGAAACCATAATCGTTCCGGGATCCTTGTATTCCTTGTCGGCGTGAACCAAATCAAGAGAGCCTGACTCGGTATTGATCTGAACACTACCTACATCTCCGCCGTCAAGGACCTTTACGCGGTAAGTATTGCCCGCGCAGTTCAACACAGCCTCTCCTGATGCAAAAACATCTGTGACCTCTCCGCTTACAAGGGTTGAGTCTCCGCATGTTACGGTGTCGGTCGAATCAAACCAAAGGCGCAAGGAATCCTTGGTGTATGTCTGAGGAGAAAAGATGTAATAACATTTGTCAACTGATGTATAGAACCAGTTAATTCCCCTGAGGCTTTCGCTGTCATCAACATCTGCAGGAGTTACCGACAGCGATAAAATGCCGGTATCGGCAGCTCCCGCACTGATCGGTGCGGCACAAAAAACACTAATAATCATCAAGATACTCAATAGCGCGCTTACTGTTTTCAAACACTGCCTTTTCATTACATCAACATCCCTTCAAATTAGAATAAATAATCAAATCAGCCGGAAAAACCGTTGCCCGCCGTACGCCGCGTGGAGGCTTTGAAAAGCACGGCAACCCCACCCCTTTTTAGGGGGGTGGGGTAAAAAAGATTTAGTCTATAACCATCTTTCCGTCAGCGTTAAATGCATATGTGCCCTTAACTACGGGATCACCGTTGTCATAAGTAAGGCCGTTTGTATTGAGAACGCTGAAGTTCTTGTCTTTAACGATCTTGCCGTAAGCGTCTACATAGTAGAAGTCACCCTCTACCTTGATGAGGCCCTTGTAAGGAACAGCCTTGTTGTTCTCATAGTATGTATCACCTACGAGGCCTTCCTTAACGACCATCTTACCGTCAGCGTCAAAGGTGTATGTGCCCTTTGCTATGGGAGTACCGTTGTTATATGTAAGGTCGTTTGTTGTAAGAACATAGAAGTCCTTGCCCATAACGATCTTGCCGTCAGCGTCTACATAGTAGAAGTCGCCGTTATCCTTGATGAGACCCTTGTAAGGAACTGCCTTGTTGTTCTCGTAGTAAACGCCGTCTACAATGCCGCTTTTAACGATCATCTTGCCGTCAGCGTCAAAGGTGTATGTGCCCTTAACAATGGGAGTACCGTTGTTATATGTAAGGTCGTTTGTTGTAAGAACATAGAAGTCCTTGCCCATAACGATCTTGCCGTAAGCGTCTACATAGTAGAAGTCGTCGTTATCCTTGATGAGACCCTTGTAAGGAACTGCCTTGTTGTTCTCATAGTATGTATCGCCTACGAGGCCTTCCTTAACAACCATCTTACCGTCAGCGTCAAAGGTGTATGTGCCCTTAACAACGGGATTTCCGTTTGCATATGTCAGGTCGTTTGTTGTAAGAACATAGAAGTCCTTGCCCATAACGATCTTGCCGTAAGCGTCAACATAGTAGAAGTCGTCGTCAACCTTGATGAGACCCTTGTAAGGAACAGCCTTGTTGTTCTCATAGTATGTATCGCCTACAAGGCCTTCCTTAACAGCCATCTTACCGTCAGCGTCAAAGCTGTATGTACCCTTTGCTACGGGAGTACCGTTGTTGTAAGTGAGGTCATTTGTTGTAAGAACATAGAAATCCTTGCCCTTAACGATCTCGCCGTAAGCGTCTACATAGTAGAAGTCGCCGTTATCCTTGATGAGACCCTTGTAAGGAACTGCCTTGTTGTTCTCGTAGTAAACGCCGTCTACAATGCCGTTTTTAACGATCATCTTGCCGTCAGCGTCAAAGCTGTATGTACCCTTAGCGATGGGAGTACCGTCGGCAAATGTCAGGTCGTTTGTTGTAAGAACATAGCAATCCTTACCCTTAACTACCTTAGCGTAGTCGTTTACATAGTAGAAGTCGCCTTCATACTCAACCAAACCGTAGTAAGGATCTACTCTTGTACCGTCGATGAAGTAATAGTCCTCAAATACACCTGTGTATACACCCTGGTATACGCCGTTCTCGTCGAATATCCAGCATACGGGAGTTGTCCACTGTGAACGGAGGAAAATAGTAGTTTCTGTGAATGCATAGCCGTCAGGACCAAACGCATATGTGTTGCCGTCGATCACCTGAACATTAGCAACGCCTGAACGTCCGTGGTAGAAATCGGGTCCGTAGTAATACTTGCGGCCGTTTTCTGTGATTGCCCACTCGCCGCTTGTAAGACGACCCTTGTCGAATGTGAATGTGAAGTCAGCGTCTGTGTCTACAACTGTATTGGCAGCAACCTCGCCGTCGATACCCTTGAAGGAATTTTCGTCGAAGTAATACCAATCATCGTCAACCATCTGCCAACCTGTCATAAACTGACCTGCAACAGCGTAGTATGTGTCGCCGTTGTAGTCGGTGTAAAGGCCGAATGTGGGCTCAACTGTATCACCGCAGTTGCGGCATACGAACTGTCCGTCAACGAACTCATAAGCGTGCTTTGCGGGAATTGTTGTACCCCAGTCAATGATCGAATTACAATTGGGATCCGAGCACTTTGTTCTGCCTGTGTAGCCGTCCTCTGTGCAGGTAGCTGCCTTATCGGGAACAGCCTCTGCAGTGTGGTAATGCCACTCGCCGATTGTGTTCTTGAGGTTAGCGATAGCGCTATCAAGCTCTGTTACAACGTCCTGACGGATGTTGGAGAAGCCTGCTACATAGTTAGCGGGAGCGCTTACTGCGCCGGTAACATATTCAACGTCGCCGAGGAATGCCTTGTAGCTGATTGTTACAGCCGGGCAAGTTGCACCGTCACCGTTGGGAACACCTGATGTCCACTGGGTGTGAGCGTCAACGCCTGCTGAACCGTCCCATGCCCATGCGTATACGGGGATAGAGAGCAAAGTAGCAGCGCCTGTAGCGTTGGAATCTACTCTTGTGATTGTGATTGTAGCCTTGCAAGCAGCCTCGTCTATGTCGTAATCATAGGTGAAGCCGTCTGCGGGTGCAGCGTTCTCAAGAGACCACTTAGAAGCGGAGTTGAGCCAGATAGTTGTTGTGACCTTGTCAATATCCTCAATCTTATCTGTGTTAACATTAAGGTTATACTGTCCGCCCATCTTGACCTTACCGTTGCCTACGGGCTCGCCTACGAGCGATACTACGGGATATGTAGCGTCGGAAGCAACAGTAACCTGCTTGGTCATCTTAGTAACATTGCCCTGCTTGTCGGCGATCTCGAAGGATACATCGTGGATGCCGTTCGGGAATGTGAAGTAACCGGTTGTAATCTTGCCTGCGGAATACTTAGCGGCAACTTCGTGACCGTCAACATAAACCTTTGCAGAAGTAGGATCAATACCTGTAGCATTTCCGGGATTGTGAACTGTATCCTCAACAGCGTCTGCTGTGAAGCTGAGTACGTTTGTGTTAACTTCGCGGCCGTTGAGCGCGTATGAACCGAGGTCATCAAGAGCCAGCGGGTTCGAGATAACCGGAGCGTCACGATCGTCAACTACGTCTGAGTAGTCGAGAGTGATGTCGTCGATGTAGAATGTTACATTCTCAGCGCCCTTAGCGGATGAAGAAACGATCCACTGGATAAACGCGGGAGCGTAGTTAGAAGCCTCTGCACGAGTGAGAGAGCCGTCCTCATTCTTATAGTAAGATGTAGTTACATATGATGTTGAAATATCATCGAGGTCGCAGTATACATAAGCCCAGCCTGCCTCAGGGATCTTGTCGCTTGTGAGCTTAGAGAAGCCCTTCTTTACATACTGATATGTAAAGTACAGATATGCTGTGCTGACTGCACCGTCTGCAGTCTTGTAAGTATATGAAAGTCTTGAGCAGGAGCCTACAGCCTCTTCGGGGATGTACATCCACATACCGAGGCGTGTACCAGCGATGCCGTTAGCTGTGTCGCGGAATACCTTTGTGTCGCCTGTGTAATACAGATAGCCGTACATCCAGTTCTGGAAGGAAGCGCCCTGTGTATAGTCGAAGGTATAACCGAGAGCATAGTTACCGGAGTGAACCTTGCCGTTATCCTTTGTTGCAAGGAAGGTGCTCTCCTTGATACCTGCGGCAACGTTGTTGCTTGCTGTAGTAGACCAGTTGGTCTCAACGCCGTTGTAAGGCATTGTGTAGCCGCCTGTGTATTTTCCGTCAGCAATAGCCTGCTCCATACCGTCCCATGAGAGCCAGTTGGAAACGTCGCCGTCCTCGAAGTCGAAGAGAACCTCACTTCCCTTGCCGTATGTAACGGTTACTGTAGCTGCGGGAAGATTAGCGTCATACTTATATGTTGCTGTTACGGTTCCGCTTGTAACTGTCTCGTCAGTGGGAGCGGCATATGTAAAGCCGTCCATTGAACCTGCGGTCACAGCAAAGTTATAAGAGCTGGCGGGAGCGTAAACCTCAGCGCCGTTGTACATAGCGGTGATCGAGAAGTCAGCTGTCTTTCCGTAAGGAACTGTCTTCTCAGCGGCTGAGAAAGCAAAGCTTGTGGGATTAACAACAGTGAGGTCGATAGAACCTACAACTGCACCGTTGTATTCCATATTAGCTGTAACTGTGCCTGTTCTGCCGGTTGAGTGGAAAACACCGTTCTCGATCGTACCAAACGAAGGCTTGTCCTGAACATAGAAGTGCTGTCCTTCGCCGATCCAACCGTCATTAGTTGTTACTTCGGGTCTGAAATATATAGTCTTGGCGCCTGCATCGAGCTGAATATTGTTGTTCGATCCTTCGGGGATCCAAGTAGTATTGTCGCCGGAAACCTGAACCGCCTTAAATTCGGTGTTATTCGCAAATGTCGCGTCGAGCATATACTCGCCCTCAGTTGCGGGGTTCTCTGCAAACTTGAACGCAGCGTTGGGCTTCCAGTCACTGAAATCACCCACGAGATAGTAACCGTCGGTCACTGCGTCATCGGAAAGCTGTGTAGCGGGCTCTGTGAGAGTCCATGTTACACCGTCAGGGATCTTTGCGTTTCCGCCTGCTGCATCAGCGCCGGTAGCTGTGATTTCAACATTCGAGTTGGGAGTCTGGTAAGCGTACTCTGTTGAAAGGTTAGCGTGATCAAACTGTCCGTCTGATATAGCTGTTGTGATAACCATAAGTGTGTTGGATACGGAACGAACTGTACCATCGCAGCATACGTTGCGAACTTCGATTTCGTCAGAACCCTCGGGCTTAGCAGCGTATGTAGCCGATCCGCCGCCGTCAAGCTCGATAGCGTCTACGCAACCGAGCTCGAGCATAAGCTGAGCCTGCTCAGCGTATGTAAGACCGATTGAGTAGGGCTGGTTGTTACCGTCAGCGAGCATAAGAACTACGCTGCCGTCAGCCTTAAGACCTACTGTAGAACGGGGATACTTATCTGTTGAGTTAAGACCTGCAACAACCGCGCCGTCCTTAACGAGCATAAGATGTCCGCCGACTGCCTCAACAACGTGGTCAGCATAGTTGCCGAACTCATTCTTGTCGCCGATAACGTATGAACCATCGTCGAGCTGAGCAAAGAACTGGTAGCTGTTACCTGTTGCTGTGCCGTTGATGTTAACGCCTTCCATTACAAACGCGCCGGTCGGCTGACCAGTGTTTACGTTGTAGTAAGAAGCGTTGGTAGAAGCTACTACGTTATAGCCTCTCTTCTGCTTTGCGGCATTGGCCTGTTCTACAACAGTAGCCTTGCCCCATACGCCTGTGTTGTCGTTGTCATGATAGTTGGCCTTAACTTCAGTAGTGCCGTTGTTGACGTCGCAGTCAACTACGAAGTACTGAACGCGCTTGCCGTTCTTATCATAAGAAACGACTGAGGTCTCTGTTACGCCGGGAGCCAAAGCGGTTCTGGCCTGCGACGCGATTGTCAGGCTGTGTTCTGTTCTCTCAACTGCGGAAGCCGCAATCGGTGCTACCGTTGCGATCATCAACAATGAAAGCACAACAGCGATGACACGAATCAGAGTTTTGTGTTTTTGCATTTTTCTCTCTCCTTTGTAAAGATTTTTTAATATTAAAGCCGTCTCGACATAATATCCTCAGTTTTTTGAATACAAGATACTGGCGGTTTATCCGCTGAAAAAGAAGGAATACGGATAAATCTGAAAAGCGTCGCCTCCGCTCAACAAACGATAGAAAAAATAAAACATGAAATATGCCGTCATTACCCACCCGATAATATTTGATAAAACCAAATACCGGTCTTTGCTCCGGTTTATTATTTTCGGAACCAACAGCGGCAAAAACAAAATATAATAGTAATTTACTCTCATTGCAATAGGATTTACAAGTGAAAAGCACTGAACAAAAATCGCAAGAACAGCTATATTACGCAGACCTATGGTTTCTTCATCCATCCGGCTTTCGTCAGCAAACGCAAAAGAAAACGCGAGAATAAGAGCAAACAACATCAGCATTCCGGTTGCACCGGTGTGGGTAATACTGGCACTGTGTTCATATACATCACCCAAAAAACCCGCCAAAAATTTGAATATGCTCTCGTTGAAAATAAGGACAAGAATAATAGCAGGTATAACAATAAACAGCATCCACTTGCGGTATTTTATTCTGTAAACCGGATATAACAGCAATCCCAGCACCGCCGTGTTATGAAACAGCATTGCAACACCGATTAAAACCAAGAACAGCAAAAGCTTTCTCTTTTTTACAAAGAAAAACGACAAACCGACGATCGCGATCGCTATCGACTGCCGCAGACCGGAAAAGGCCATACCAAACATCGGCAATATCATATAAAAAGCTATGGAAAGCATCGGTTTTTCCGATTCAATAAAATACAATACAGCCGTAGGTAAAACAATAAAAAACGATACGATGAATAAAAAAGTCCTGACTCCGGCGATCATATGTATAAAACGAACGATCATATGGAACACAAGCTCCGTAGCTCTTTTTTTTACATAATCATTAAGCGGAAGCAGCTCGGAAGTATTAAACAAATAAATATATCTTTTTAGGTCGACACCTATCTTGTCGGAACGAAGCGCCAGCAATAAATAAAACAATACAAAAAATACAACAATGGCGACAGGTGTTTGTTTTTCGCGGCTAATAACGAGTTTACCGGTTTTAAACGACATAATTAACGTGACAAGCAGCGGAAGGCCAATCGAAACAACATATTCAATCATTTATCGTCACCGGACCGATCACGAATAACAAAGCCATCAAACCTTCACCTTCAAAAACAACCTGTAATATAGATTCTTTATAGAATCTCTGAATCTTGAATAGAATAATATCAACGAAAGCTTCATACGCTGAAACAGCGAAAAGCTTTTCGCCTTATCTGCCGATATCTCTGTGCATATCTCAACTACACCGCGGCAGCCGTATTTTGCATGACGAGCAGCATATCTGTACAGATATGTGCCGGTGTTGTCTGTTTTTGCAAACTCAGGCGCCAAAATACGCGCTATATAATCGGCGTCGCGATAAAACAGCTCATGCTTTGTCTTGGACGTCTGATTGGCGTGAAGCCTGTACATCACATTCCATTCGCCGTCACAAACAACGCCGTAATCCTTCAAAAAAAACTTGTAAAACATCAATGCGTCCTGACTGTATCTCAGGTTTTCATCAAACCCTCCGCAGTCATCAAAGGCTTTTTTGGGGATCAGCAAGCCGCATCCCCCCAGCACTCCGTGCCTAAATGTATACTCGATCATTTCCCTGCCCGAATAGCGCTTGTCAGGGGTAAGATGTGAATCATTATCCTTCAGCGCTTTTGAATCAACATCAATAAACCTTACATTCGTATACGCTATCGTAGAATAATCAGTATAGCCAAGCCTTTCAAGCATTTTTACCTGGGTCTCGATTTTCCCGGGAGCGTATTCGTCATCATGAGATAGCCACGAGAAATATTCACCGCTCATTTTTTCTATTCCGAGGTTGAGCGCAGAGGAGACTCCCCCGTTTTCTTTTTCTAAATAAACTATCCTTTGTCCAAAAGCCTTTGCTGTTTTTGCTGTTTCGCCGTTGTCGTTTGAACCATCGTTTACAACGATTATCTCTATATTTTTATATGTCTGAGCAAGCGCACAGTTTATGGCGAGCTCCAAAAAGTTTGCTCCGTTGTAAACGGGAATTATAATAGAAACCTTGGGAAAAAAGCGGCTTTCGGCCATTTATGATTCATCCTTTATAGTTTTTCTCCGGCAAAACAAATTTTCCACCCAATGTATAATCAAACGAGTCGGGATTAAAATACATAAAGCCGCTCCACGGAAAGAAAGTGATCTCTCCAAAATATATCTTGCCGCCGATCGAATACAGATCGACCCTTGCAGCGGGAAAATCCTCTGACAAAATCCTTGCTGTTTCCAGCATTTCGTCAAGGTTTTCAGGTTTAGGGTAGTTCACGTCACAGGTGGACTTTCCTATGTCAACACGCATATTATTCCAAGAGGTATCGTAAATACTCCGGTTATGATTAGTATATCGCTCGGAGACCATAATAATATACTCCGGCTTTCCGTTGAAGCATAAAATCTTATAATCGCTCACCGAACCGTCGGGCTGTGACAGGTCATCAAGAAACCTATCCGCGACTATCACCGGCTTACATTCGCTGTACACCCATTCGCAGCCGGCGTTTGAACGACTTTGCACAAGGTATTCACGAAACTTCTTTTTTGTATATTCAAGTGAGTATTTGTCTTTTTTATCAAACAACAAATTTGTACTGCTGCAATTTGACAGCTTAAGAACAAAGCGTTCCGGCAGATCGTCAAAGCTTATTTCATCTATTGAATCGAACACGCAGTACTGCTCGTTCAAAATACTGCCCAGTCCCTTTTGCTTAACATAATCCCTGACCGTGTTTTTATCACAGGCGGTCACCATTTTGGGATCGCGGTAATAAAGCTTATACCACTGCAGCTTCTCGGTATAACGCTTAGGGGATTCAAGATCGAGCTTGCGGTGAAGCTTCAGACGATACTCAAGCTTTATGAGAAATTTGTCGGGAAAAACATTGATTGCCGAAAGTATATGAAAACGCAGGTTTTTGTTTCTGAAAATCTTTTTATAAAAATCCAAGATTTATCTCCTTCATTGATTGACCTATCATTATTAGGAGTCTTCCGGTGCTTTGCTTTGCCGGTTTTCGGGCAATACAAAACGTTTTCCTAATTCAAAATCAAATTCGTCCGGATCAAACACAACGTATCCGCTCCACGGGAAGAAAGTGATCTCTCCGAAATAGATTTTCCCCTCTACTATGTATAAATCAATTCTTGCTGCCGGGAACCCCTCGGAAAGCTTTGCGGCTATTTCGAGCATTTGCGGTAATTGCTCCGGCTTGGGATGCTCTGTTTCTATAGCCTTGCAATCACTGACGATATGCAAATCCTTCCAGCTTGTATCGTATATATTGCGACGGTGATCGGAAAACCTTCCCCTGTCGACAATAACGTATTCCGGCCTTCCGTCAAAACAAAGGAATTTATAATCGGGTATCGATTCATCCGGATACAAAGGATCTTTCATATATTTTTCGGCTATGATAACGGGCGTACATTCATTATATACCCATTCACATCCGGCGTTTGAACGGCTCTGAACCAAAAAACGCTTAAATTGTTTTTTGGTTTCCTCGATTGTGTAGCTGTTTTTGTTTTCAAAAAACAGATTGGTATTGCTGCCGTTTGACAGCTTCAAAACAAATCTGTCAGGTAAACCGTCAAAGCTGATCTCATCGGCAGATTCAAACACGGCATACTGCTCATTCAGTATATTCTCAAGGCCCTTTTCGGCAACATAGTCCCTCACGCGGTACTTATCAACGCACTGAACCATTTTAGGATCGCGATAATACAACTTATAGTACTGCAATTTTTCGGTATATCTTTCAGGCGACTCCAAATTGAGCTTTCTTCCGGTTTTGATCCTGTACTCGGATTCAACCAAAAACTTATCGGGAAATACGTTCAGAACAGATAGGATTATGAAGCGTAGATGTTTATTCCTGAATATCTTTTTGTAATAGTCCATAGTATGTTAGTATTTCATTATCTTTTTCATTTGTTGATTCACAAGTGTCACGTCATATTTTTCGCGGCAGATTTTGCAGGCATTCTCACCCATCCGCTCCATCAACTCACGATTTTCTATCAACGTGATCATTTTTCCAGCAAGCGAGCCGGAATCCTTAACAGGAACCAAGAAGCCGTTTACTCCGTCAATGACCGCCTCACGGCAGCCTGTCCAGTCGGTTGTGATGACCGCTCTGCCGCAGGACATAGCTTCAAGGATAGTCCTCGGCAAACCCTCGCGGTAATAAGACGGCAAAACATAAACATTACATTTTGAGTATATTCCCGAGGTATCATCTACTTCATCGAGCAGCTGTACCACGCCGCTGTTAACGTAAGGCATAACATCGTTCTCGGTCATTGAGCCCAATGAGTCCTCAAATTTGCCCAGCAAATAAAATTCTGCCTTCGGATATTTTTCTTTGACTACACGCGCCGCCTCAAGATATTCGGCGACACCTTTTTCCCTGATCAATCTGCCGATCATCAAAAATGATGGTTTTTCCGGAAGCTCGGTTTTTACAAAGCGATCCATATTAACGCCCGAACCGTTCACAATGACCGCCTTTTCGGGATCAAAGCAGCCCATAGCGAGCAGTTCTTTTTTGTCATCGGGATTTTGAAAAATAACCTTATCACAGTATTTCAGTCCCCTTCTATACAGCGTCTTGGTTATAAACTTAAGCAAGCTTGACTTCAAGCCGTCGGATGAATAAACTCTTCCCAAGCCTGTGACCATGGCATATATTCTCTTTACGCCGAGCTTACCTGCAGCGGCGCTTCCGTAAACAACAGGTTTTATTGTATACGAAAAAACCATATCGGGCTTAATGCGCTTTATTACTTCCTTTAGCTTTTTGCTGTAGCTTAAGTCGCTCTTTATACTCGTTTTATCTTTACTGAGGGGGACCTCTATAAACTCGTTTATTCCAAGGCTCAGTATTTCATCAACATAATCATTATTGGGACCGGTCACGTAAACCGAATGCCCCGATGCAATCATATCTTTTATTAAATCGCCTCTGAAATTATAAACCGTGCGGTTCTTAGGTGAAATAACAAGAATTATCATTTGGTTTTACATTTCTTAAACTTTTTTTATCATGATCAAAACGGCAAGTATGTATTTACGGTAAAAATAAAGCCGAGTGACTTTGCTCTGAATTTTGTTTCCTTCATATTCACAACGCGTATGTTCATATCATACAACTCTTTGTTGAGATACTTTTTCATATCCAGATGATGCTCATCCTTTATGCGCTTTTCCAAAGGAACCCTTAACAGGTGATCATAAAATATCCTGTTGTTGTAGGGAACTGTCATTTCGTGGCTGTATTTCATATCGCTGATATTCATACTTCCCCAACTGCCCCAGCCAACCTCGTTATAGTGCATATCGGCGGGAGAATACATATCGGGGATCTTACGGAACTCGTATTCCTCGATAAATTCATCAAACAGCCTGTCGATCCTATGCGCCAAAGCGCGGTTAACCGTAAAAATCTTATATAAATTTCTAAACAGCTTTGCCGACAGAGGCGGCATTTTTGTTTTTGAAAAATACTTATACCAATAAGCGCGAATAGTTTCTGAAGCCCATGACTTAACCTCAACTTCACAATCGCAGTTGCGTCTGAGATATATCCTTTTTCTGACTTCGTTTGAGTATCTTTCGCCTATATATCCGCTGTTGTGGCGGAGGATCTCCCGTATTTCTTCAAAATCCTCCAATTCGTCATTGTTATCCGGAATATTGTAAACCGTAAACGGGACGTTAAAGCTGCCTGCAATAATTTTAGCAGCTTCGGCGTCACGTATCTCTTTTTCAGCAGAAATAAAGCTGAAAGCCTTATATTTATCATACGAGCCCTTAACAGCGGCAAAAGTTGTGTTGCTGTCAATACCGCCCGAAAGCGAAAGAGCGGGATTATCCCATTTTTTTGCAATAAGGATCATATTATTTTTAACAATATCCGCTCCGGCTTTGATAACACTGCTATAATCGTCTTCTGCTTCGGCAAAGCCGGTATCCTTGAGCGGCCAAAAGCGAAAATGACTGATTTTGCCGTCCTTGAAGCAATATGAATGGTTTGAAACAACACGCTTCACACACTCAAAAGGCGTCATATCCGCGGGCAAATAAGAGCCCAAAATACGGCGGTACCATTTGTAATTCACGAGTTCTCGCGCAAAATCCGACATTTCAAGAGAACAAACATCGCCTATCAGCTGTGGGTGCGAGGCAAGATAAAACTTATCTGCAACAACTCCGCAGCTTGCCGACTGCATTCCCGATGCATCGGTCAAAAATTCTATTTTATCTTCATTAATAACGCCGTATACAAATACGCCGCTTAATTCATTGATTCTTTCGTAGTAGTCAGACCTGCCGTATGCCTTCGCAATATCCGCAAGTATATCGGATTCTTTGTGCTTCATCGTAAAGGGATTATAAGCGTGTCCCATAATAAAGAATACCGATCCGCCGGACTCATAAAAGCAGGTTGTTGTTTTGCTGTGAGTCAGAAACAAATAACTGCCGAACACCGAACTGTTCCAGTTTCCGTAAAAAGGAAACAGCTCCTCCTTTTCTTTAAGCGAAAGGTCATCCGAGATCAAAAAACCTCTGATAAACAAGTCATCTTTTAAATAAGGCTTTTTTTCAAGCATTTCCTTAAATTCCTGTTCCGTCACTAAAATCTACCCCTAAATAAATTATTTATCAATTAAACCCTGTATTATCAAATCTGACAAACGCCTGTCATTTCGATCTCCGACAAAGCTGTTGTGCGGAGTAATGATAACGTTTTCCATACTCCATAGCGGACTGTCCTCTGCAAGAGGCTCGTCCTCAAAAACATCGAGCGCCGCTGATATCTTATGCTTTGAAAGCGCATCGGTCAGCGCGTCTGTATCTATGATTTTTCCGCGCGATATATTAACAAGCACACAATCCTGCTTAAGGCAGCTCAAAAACGCTTCGTCAACAAGGCTCTCGGTCTTTTCGCTGAGCGGAAGGGTCAATACGATAACATCCGCTTTTGAAATCGCTTCTTTTATATCCGCAAAACCGTAAATAGTGCTGAAATACGGACTGTCAAACGGTTTTATATCCACACCGGTCAAGGTGCAGCCAAATGCCGAAAAACGCTTTGCGCATTCCGTTCCAACACTGCCGCAGCCGATAACGCAGACCGTACTGCCGCAAAGCTCGCGCAGATCTCTCTTTTTTTTCCAAATATGCTCAGCCTGATTTTCAAAAAAGAAACGGCTGCTTCTGAATATATTCAATATCGCCGACACAGCGTGCTCAGCCATAGGAACGCTGTATACGCCGCGCGCGTTATAAAGTTCAATATTATTTTCCGTGATATAGTCAACAGGCACTCTGTCCATGCCCGCGCTTGTCAGCTGT
Organism: uncultured Ruminococcus sp.; assembly: GCA_902798605.1. The sequence continues at coordinate 22,701 of CADBXH010000002.1, forward strand.
ATATATTTCAAATTTACAAATTCACTGATATCGTGATGCAGGAACAATCCGTTACAGATCACACCCTCTGCCCACGAATACGAACACGGAAGCTTATCGGACTCCTGCTGCATAAAAGCCACAGAATGTCCTTGCTTTTCTATCAAAGGTATATATTTTCCGGCTTCTTTCCAGGCACCTGTAATCAACAAACGCATATCACATATTCCCCGCGATTTGTCTGATGATCTTTGCGGTTTCGATTTTATTGCTCTCCCATTTTTCGGGGTGGATCTCACAAAAGCTTTCGTACTCGCGTATCGCCCTGACACCGTTTGTAAAAACAGCCTTTATAGCGTCAATATCGGTCATTTTTACGGTATTGCAAAAGCTGCGCGACAGAATCGCCATTTTTGATCCGAGGCGGTAATGCTCCATAATAACATGCTCGGACGGTAAAAGTCCGCGTCCCAGCGACGCGATCCCGCCAAAGCCGTAAGGGATACCCTTTTCTTTAATTTTTGAACCCAGGTTATCTACCGTGCCATCGGCAAGAACCTCAAAAAGGAACTTTTTGCCGTATCCTATGCTTAAATCGTTGATGCCGATATGTATTTCATCAATCCCGTCAAGCGAGAGTATATCATCGATCTGTTCAGCAGCCTCGGGTGTTTCGAGCAACAGACACACCTTTGCGCGTCCGTCTACATATGAGATAAACTGTTCCGCCTCGTTGACCGTTTTAAAATACGGAAGCATAATAACGTCCGCCCCGGCGTCAACAACATCATTGATCTCTTTTTCGGAGCCCTCGAGGATAGGATTGCAACGAACCAAAAGCTCAGAGGTCGAAACAACTCTTCTGATTTTCTTGATATCTTCGATAGTATGCGAACACATTACCGTATCCATCCCGCACTGGCGCTGAGACTTGCCTATGTGTTCCATATCGATAAAAACCCTGTCAACACCGGATTTTTGCGCAATAATGGCAACTGAAGGATTATTGGTAATGTACATCAAACAAATACTCATTATCAAACACCTGCTTCGGATTCGGTCATAGTCTGCGCATCCCCTGCTACCGTTTCGCCTGTATTGTGGTTATCGGCGCTTGTAAAAACCTTTCCGATTGTCAAGAATAAGATTTTTAAGTCAAGACAAAACGACATATTGTCAACATACCAAATGTTCAGTCTGATACGCTCGTTCCACTCAACATGTTTTCTCCCGTGGATCTGCGCCCACCCGGTCAGACCGGGACGGACCTCGAACATCCTTTTTTGCTCATCCGTGTACTCTTCCCACTTCCACGGGTGGTATGTAAGCGGAGGTCTGGGCCCGATAAAGCTCATATCTCCCTTGATTATATTAATGAGCTGCGGAAGCTCGTCAATACTGGTCGCGCGCAGGATCCTGCCGAGCTTTGTAACACGGGCATCGCCTTTTTCGCTGTAAACGCCGCTGCCTGTATGCTCGGAGTTTTGCTTCATACTGCGGAACTTGTACATTGTAAAGACTCTGCCGTTTTTGCCGAGTCTCTGCTGTTTAAATACAGCGGGGCCGGGAGATTCGATCTTTATCAAAAGGATTATAATGAGCATAAACAGAGAGCATATAATCAAAATAATTGCCGCCATAAATATATCCAAAAGACGCTTTACAGCCTTTTTATACATACTCTCCCTCCCCTTTGAATAATAAACCCCGTCAGTCCGCAAATACGGTGTTAATCGTTTTTCTTATAGTAATAGTAATTATAGTAATACTTACTGTACTTTCCTCTTTTGTAATACTTCTTATGCTCTTCCTTGCCGTTGTAAACAAAACCGAGAATCTTTGCGTCCGCAAACTGCATCTGACGCAAGGTCTCGTTGATTTTTGAGAACTCAGAATCATTATGACGCAAAACAACAAGATATCCGTCTACAATTTTTGACAGCAGCGCCGAGTCGCTGACGATAGTGGCCGGCGGGAAGTCAAGAATAATGTAATCATAATACTTTTTTAAGAGCATAATAAACTCGGTCATCTGATTTGAGCCGAGCAGCGCCGTAGGATCGGGCGGAATATCGCCTGCGGTCATAATATCTATGCCGTACTCGCTTGAGCGCCTGATAAGCGGCTGATCGCTCTCCTGATTGCCGGAGAGAAAGTTACTCAGTCCGGGCTTAGGATCGATTTGCAGCTTTGACGCGATCGTTGGAAGTCGAAGATCGCAGTCAATGATAATAGCCTTCTTGCCGATCTGTGAAAAAGAAATCGCAAGGTTGATCGCGACCGAGCTTTTTCCATCGCCGCGATCCGGAGATACAACGCCTATACATTTACTGTCTTTGCCCGGCAAAGAAAACATAACGTTTGTTCTTAGTGTTTTGTACGCTTCCTTGACCGAAAATGCAGATTTATCGGAAAGGAGCATTTTTTTAGGATTAAATAAAACTGTTTTGCTTTTATTCTTCTTCATTTTTCGGCTCGCTTTCAGCTATGTTCACCTGTTCGGTATTGTTTTCCTGCGCGTAGTAATAATAATCGGAATGTGAGTTGGACGCTTTTGAAATATCCGGGATAACGCCCAAAATCGGAATAGTAAACCTCGATTCGATATCACTCTCACCCTTGACAGTATCATCCATAAAGTACCTGATGATAACAATAATCATTACGATCACTGCACCGATCAAAAATCCTATAAGCGCAAACCTCATATAATTTGGCTTGAATATCTTATCGCTGTACTCGGGATAATCGATAATCTTCATCGAACTGCCCTCAACGATTTGCGCCATATACTGAGGCGCGATTTTAGCGATCGCCTGAGCGTATTCATAGGCAAACTCAGGATCGGTATCCTCAACATAAACCGATATAATCTCGGTTTCGTCCTTGACCTCTGTCGTTACCTTTTTCAGCAAAGTGCTGTACGAGAGGTCAACTCCTATCGACTCCGCCGCCGCGGTCAAAATAGTATTAGAAGTCAAAATCTTTTGATAAGTCAATACCAACTGTTTAGAGGCTGTAACATCAGAGCTTGTCAGAAAATCATTATCTTTCTGGTTGCCCTGTTTGTTATTTACATAAGCCGTAAAACCGCTGCGGTAAGACGGCTTGATCATTATTTTAGTAGCAATAAAAACAGAACCTCCGACGATCAAACCGACCAAAACTATCAGCCACAGCTTTTTTAACAGCTCCTTGAGCAAGGGAATAAGATTAATTTCAAACTCATGAGCATCCTTTTTTTTGTTGTCATTTTTACCCATAAAATATGCCTCGATATAAAATTATAGTCATTTTAAAATTTTCATTAAATTCCCATACTATTATAGCATTTTTTCATAATATGTCAAGGGTTTTTGGGTGACTATTTGTAAATAGTATATATTAAATTTGAACTCACTTAAAAAGCCGCATATGACCGCCATTATCACAGAAACAAAAAAAAATCGGCAAAAACCACCACACGATGATTTTTTGCCGATAATAAGCAAAATATAATTATAGAATTAAATGCCGATAACAACGTGGAAAAACCACACCGATATCGCACTGCATGTCAGTCCGAGTATCATACCCGCGATAACATCGGAAAGGTAATGCACCCTGAGATACACCCTCGAAAAGCTTATCAGCAAAGCGACTGCCAAAATAGGCAGTACCACATAGAGCGGGAGCCCTCTGTATATAGCGACGCCGACCATAGAAAACGACGCCGTTGTGTGACCCGAGGGGAACGAATAGAACCGCGGGCGGTTGATTATCTGCTCGTCATCGTCAAGTCCGTGGCAGGGACGGACGCGCTTTACGAGGTGCTTTATAAGCCCCTCGCCCATAACGTGGGCAAAACAGATGGAGATCACAAAATTCAAGCCTATCGAGCGCCATTCGCGGTTGATCAAAAACGGCAGACAGACAAGCCACCAGATTATTCCGACATTAGCGGAAAATGAGGCGAGCTTCATTATTGTATTCAAAGTAGGATTATGCAGCCTGCTAATATTGTCTATGACCCAACGGTCAATGCTTCTGATCGTATCAAGCATTTAAACATCTCCACGAGACTAAATAAGCGTATATAGATATATATATTGATTATATCACAAAATACAGCGTTTGAACAGATAAATTTTAAAAATTCCGAAATTCGTATTTTTGTTATTTAAATTCAAAAAAATGATGTCGCATATTGTACATTTTGCATTGCTTTTTCGCCGATTTGATGTATAATGAAAGTTAAATCATCATTTTGGAGTTGATAACTTGAACAAGTTCAAAAACAACGCGCTGTTTTTGCTCTATACGATCATACTCGGAGCTATCGTCGGCGCGATAATCTGGGCGTTTCTCAGGATGATGAATTTGGGGATAGACTTCATATGGGAATTCGTACCCTCAAAGCTCGATTTTCCTTTATACACCGTACTCGTCTGCACGGCGGGCGGCCTGATCACCGGACTCTGGAAAAAGAAGTTCGGAGACACTCCCGAGGAGCTTCCTGTCGTTATAGCTAAGGTCAAAAAGACGAGCAGATACCCGTACTCAAATATCTTTTCCTCACTTGTGTCCGCGATCCTTCCGCTGCTTTTCGGCGCGAGCGTCGGCCCCGAGGCAGGACTGACGGGTATCATCGCGGGGCTTTGCACCTGGGTCGGCGACAGATTAAAGATGTATAAAAAAGAGATAGAGGAATTGACGCAGATCGGACTGAGCGCGACGCTCGGCACTATCTTCCGCTCGCCTATGTTCGGATTCTTTGAGCCTCTCGAGGACGAGCGCGACACGGTCATTCCCAAAGCCTCAAAAATCGTGCTTTACATCGCGGCGATACTAAGCTCGTTCGGGGCGTTCATATTGCTCGGAAGGCTGCTCGGCGGCTCGGGCGGCATCGAGGGTCTGCCCCACGGAAAGCCGTCGTGGTTCAATTACGTCTGGGCGATACCGCTGACCCTGGCGGGCATCGCGGGCGGATACCTGTATTATATTTTCCGCAAGCTGACACACCTGTATGAAAACAAGCTCAAAAAGCTAACCGTCACTCGCGCGGTGATCGGCGGACTTTTGCTCGGTATCTCGGGCACGTTTTTGCCGCTGACGATGTTCTCGGGCGAGCACCAGATCTCAATTATACAAGAGAGCGCCGTGCAGCTCGGCGCGGTTACACTGCTCGTCATCGCAGTCGCCAAGCTGCTGCTGACGAATATCTGCATCAGCTCGGGGCTAAAGGGCGGTCACTTCTTCCCCGTCATCTTCTGCGGTATCTGCATTGGCGCGGCGTTCAGCCTGTTCACGGGCGTCGATATGATATTCTGTATGTGCGTAGCAACGACCGGACTTGTCGGATTCACGATGAAAAAGCCGATCGCGACCGTGCTTTTGCTTATGATAATCTTTCCGCCGAGGTACATACCCGTTATGCTCTTCGCCGCCGCGGCTGCAAGGTTTATACCGCTGCCTAAGAAATTAAAAGTTGAATGATCCATTTAAAGGCTCCCCCAACGCACAGTTGTGCTTTGGGGGAGCTGTCAGCTATGCTGACTGAGGGGGTGCGTTGATGTTTACGCTACGTTATGATTAATTAACCAAACTCACGCTGATTCATACGAAGCCCCCTCCGTCACGCCGCTTTGGCGGCGCGCCACCTCCCCCGAAACAAGTGTCGGGGGGAGGCTTTAAATCTGCTATACAAAAAGCCTGCTCATTATCAAAATATGAAATGAACAGGCTCTTTCTTATTCTTTCTTTTGTTTTGTGTTTTCGAGTGTCAGCTTATCGGCGATCGCCATTTTTTTGATGATGTTCTTTACCGTCAGGTCAAGCCCCGTGCCCTCGCTGTAATCCGCGGGGTAAATAAAGTCCACCCTGTCGCGGCTCAAAAGCGCCTCTACCTTGCTGTCGCGCTTTTGATAAACGGCGATGGAATAGCCGCCGTACGCCTTCATCATCTTCATACACGGCACGTCCGAAAGTCCGTCGCCGATATAGATCATATTGCAAAACGGCACGCGCTTGCTGTCGTCGGGCATTGAGCGGTTGAGGTCAACATCGTTAGCGACGTCGAGCACGCCCTTGTTGATCCTGTAAACAAACTGCGTCTTGTTTGTGTAGTTAACGTCGGTCTTAGGCCACACGGGCGCGCCGTTTTCGTCGTACAAAAACTCACATGCAAAAATGCTCGTAAAGCAGTCCTTTATGCTCGTTCCCTCGATTATCTCCATCATCCCCGAGGAAATAACATAGTGCTCGATCTTGACGCCGTTTTCAAGCCCAAATTGATTTATACGGTCAAACCAGGTGTCTACGCCCTTGAACAGCTCGACGTTCTCACCCATTTTTACAAGGTTCTCGCGCTTTAGGGTTATATTTTTATCCTTGGCGATCTTAACCATTGCGTACATATACGCGAGCACCGAGTCCATATGTTCCTTTGCGCCGAGCTCGTTTGTAAAATCCCAGAACTCGCCGTCGGTCAGCCCGAGGCTCGGGATAAAGCTGTAGCCCTGCATATTTTTGGTACATAAGGTTCGGTCAAAGTCGTACATCAGCGCGACAATGGGTAAATCACTCATAATAATCTCCAAAAAATCTTAGTAATCTTAGTATTTCTTAATCTCAACGGAATTGATCACAACGTTTTCGAGCGGCACGTCTTTATCATCAACCTTAACATTCGCTATCTTGTCAACAACATCCATACCGTCAATGACCTGGGCAAAAACGGTGTTGCCTCTGTCGGCAGCGTTGAAAACTCCGTCAAGGTTGGGGTTTCCGCCGTTTTCGTTGTAAAGGGATTTTACCTCTTCGGGAATGATAGCGGTGTTGATAAATTTGTCGCCGTTTTCGTCAATAAACGCCTTCACAAGGTTTGAATCCTTGTAGCTCTTCAAACGGGTCTTGATATTTTTCCAAACATCGTCAAACTTTGTCCAGCCGCCGTCATTTACAAACTTATCCTTTGTGGTCTGGTTGATAAAGAACTGGCTGCCGTTTGAGTCCTTGGCGCTGTTCGCCATCGAGACCGCTCCCCTGATATTATAGAGCTTGTCGCAGAATTCGTCCTCGAACTCGTCGCCGTAGGAACTGATACCGTTCGGGTGGTTGGGATCCTCGCCGTAGTGGCCGCCTTGGATAACAAAGTCCTTGATGACCCTGTGGAAGGTCGTGTTGTTGTACTTGCCCGCCTTTGCCAAATTCACAAAGTTTGTGACGGTTTTGGGAGCCTGCTTTTGGAAAAGCCTGAGAGTAATATCGCCGTAGTCGGTGTGGAGAACCGCTATGTTCTCACCCTTTTGGGGCTTTTCAAGCTGGAAGCCCACAGCGTTGTCGTCCTCTGTGATGTTCGGCTCAATGCCGAGCGTCGCCGGGTCAAATCCCATAGCCTCAAGTCCGCCGATAGCCTTTGCCTCGTCGTCTGTGCTGACGGGATAGGTCGTTTCCGCCTCATCCGCGGTAGCCGCTTTTGTGTCCTCTTCGGTCTGTTTTTTGCCGGAGCAACCGACAAATGACAGCGCCAAAACAAAACTGAGCGCCACGCATAAAAAAGAAATGAGTGCTTTATTGAATTTTCTCATAATCATTGTCCTTTCGGATATTAATTTGAAATATCATAAAACACACAGGGTTATTATACCACAAAAGAATAAAAAAATCAAATCACGGGTATATTCATAAATTGTCGATACGCCTCATAGTATTATTTGTAACTATAGGAAAAGTACGGAGGCAGAAAAATGTCAGAATTTTTACCCGAAGGAAAACTGATCAATAATAGAGAAAACATTGCCTGTTTAAGCTCGACCCAAGGCTTGAGGGAGGCTATGCGCACGCAAAAGATACTTGAAGCACAAGCGGTGATCTGCGATTCGGGGCATAACCTGACCGTAGAGCTCGGGAGCTTTAGGGGATTTATCCCTCGCGAGGAGGGCGCCATTGGTATACGCGACGGCAGCGTGCGCGATATCGCGGTAATATCACGGGTGAACCGCCCCGTTTGCTTTGTTGTGACTGATATAAAAACCGACCAAAGAGGAAAGGAATACGCCGTTCTATCGCGCGAAAGGGCTCAGAAAATGTGCCTTGACGGCTACATATCCACCCTGCGCTGCGGCGATGTCGTAAACGCGAGGATCACCCACCTCGAGAGCTTCGGAGCGTTTGCCGACATCGGCTGCGGAATAGTCGCGCTTATGCCGATCGACTCAATCTCGGTCTCGCGCATTGAGCACCCAAAAGAGCGGTTTTACGCCGGTATGGACATCAAAGCGGTGATAAAGTCGATAGAAAACGGCAGGATAAGCCTCAGCCACAAGGAGCTTTTGGGGACTTGGGAGCAGAACGCAATCAACTTCTGTGCGGGCGAGACCGTGTCGGGCATCGTGCGCAGCGTTGAAAACTACGGCGCGTTCGTAGAGCTCGCGCCGAACCTCGCGGGGCTTGCCGAGAGTAAGGAAGGCGTTAAGACAGGCCAGCAGGCGAGCGTGTACATCAAGAGCATAATCCCCGAAAAGATGAAAATAAAGCTTATTATAATAGATACCTTTGACGCGCGCCGAGCCGTTGAGCCGCCGGAATACTACTATGAGGGCGAGCATATGGATAGATTTTTATACTCCCCCGAAGGCTGCAAAAAAGTCGTAGAAACTGTTTTTGAGTGAGCAGTGTACAATAAACGGCACTATGCTAAATTGACAAACACCCCTCCCATATGATAAAATTATCCCATATTGAATCTTTGGGGTGAGAATATGGATATCATCGGTATTTTAGCCGTTGTTCTGGGCGTGATCGCGGTCGTTTTGCTGATCGTTCTGATCGTTATTATTCTAAAGAAGAATAATAACTCCGATACGGAACAGGTCGTGAACGCGGTCAAGAGCGAGGTGCTCCCCGCCGTCCGCGAGGAAATGACAAAGCAAAGCAGCGAGCTGCGTCAGGAGCTCGGAACTCAGACTCAGACCTCCGTTAAAAATATGGGCGACCTGCTGTCGGAGAATCAGCGCAGCTTTTCTCAGCAGCAATCCGAAAAGCTGAACGCGCTCGAGGTCAGGTTCAAGACGTTCTCGGAATCTACCGAGCAAAAGCTCGAGAACATAAGGCAATCCACCGAAAAGCAGCTCGAGGCGAACCGCCAGACCACCGAAAAGCAGCTTGAAGCCAACCGCCAGACGACCGAAAAGCAGCTTGAACAGCTCAAAGCCGACAACAACAAGCAGCTTGAGGAAATGCGCAAGACCGTTGACGAAAAGCTCCAAAAGACGCTTGAGGAAAAGATGAACCAGAGCTTTTCGCTCGTCAACCAAAGGCTTGAGCAGGTTTACAAGGGCTTGGGCGAAATGCAGAATCTTGCCGTCGGCGTCGGCGACCTCAAAAAAGTCCTCTCGAACGTCAAAACAAGGGGCATTTTGGGCGAGATACAGCTCGGCAGCATACTTACCGAGATCCTTCCGCCCGAGCAGTACGAGGAAAATATCGCCACCAAAAAGGGCTCAAAAAATGTTGTTGAGTTCGCTATAAAGCTGCCCGCCGAGGACGACAGCTTTATTTATCTGCCGATAGATTCAAAGTTCCCCGGCGACACCTACGCCGCCCTGCGCGACGCGATCGAGGACGGCGACAAGGAGCGTATCGACCTCTGCGCCAAGGCGCTTATCACCACCATCAAAAACGAGGCGAAGGATATCCGCGACAAGTACATCGACCCGCCGAACACAACGGAATTCGCTATTATGTTCCTGCCGTTTGAGGGCTTGTACAGCGAGGTTGTCAACCGCGGTATGGTCGAGGAGCTCCAGCGCAAATACAAGGTAAACATAGCCGGTCCGAGCACCATGGCGGCTCTGCTCAACTCATTGCAGATGGGCTTTAAGACGCTCGCCGTGCAAAAGCGAAGCTCAGAGGTATGGGATCTTCTCGGCTCGGTCAAGCAGGAATTCGACAAGTTCAACGACGTGCTCACCGCAACGCAGATGAGACTCGACCAGGCGAACAAGGAGCTCGACAAGCTCGTCGGCGTCCGCACAAGACAGATACAAAGAAAACTAAAGGACGTCCAGTCCCCGACAATGCTGACGGACTTCTCGGAAGAAAACTGAATAAAACAAAAACTGCTGTCATCCTTCGCTAAAGCTCGGGATGACAGCTTTATTATTACTTGAATTTACAGTCCGTGAGAAAGCAGGTAGATACAGTATTGATTCATACTTATCCCCTCCTGCTTTGACCGCTCCGCAAGGAGCTTATGGAGCGACTTCGGAACACGCAGGCTGAACTTGCCCGAATAATCCTCCGCTTCAAACGGATTGGGAACCGTTCCGCCGTTTTCAAGCGTAGAATAAATCCATTCTCTGCGGGCGTCCTCTCCGTTTTTGACAGCATCCTCCAAGGTCTCTCCCATTGAGATACAGCCGGGAAGATCGGGATAAGAAATCAAATATCCGCCCTCGTCGGCGTCCTGTTCAAGCTCAAATCTGTAATTGGTTTTCATATATTCTTCGGTCTTTTTCAAAATATCATTTTTCGTCATATAAATCAGCCTCCACTATCTCTTTTACTTTCTGCACATATATCCGCTTTATCGGCTCGTGTTTTGGAATTGTGATCGGGTTGCACCCCTTTTTGCGAAAAGTAAAATGACTGCTCCCGCTTCGGGGCGATTCCATTATATACCCGTAATATTCCAAAACCTTTTTCAGCTCCGAGAATCGCAAATCTTTTGATAATGATAGAATTTCCTTTATTAGTTTATCAAACTTAGACATAAAAAATCCTTCCAAATTTGTTTCTGTTATTATTATATATGATACCACATACGGTGTCAAGCCTTTGCGCAAAAAAAGCTGTCATTCTGAGGTCGCGGCGGCGACACCGCAAAGCTCAGGATGACAGCTTTCTTATTACTTTCTACTTATTACTTATTACTTATTACTTAATCTTTCGATAGCAGCGGCTTGAGATACTCTCCCGTGAACGATGTCTTTGACCTTGCGACCTGCTCGGGAGTGCCCTTGGCGATCACCTTTCCGCCCATATCTCCGCCCTCGGGGCCGAGGTCGATGATGTAGTCGGCGGTCTTGATAAGGTCGAGGTTATGCTCGATAACAACCACCGTATTGCCGCCCTCGACAAGCAACTGCAAAACGTCTACCAACCTGTGAACGTCCGCGATATGCAGCCCCGTTGTTGGCTCGTCAAGGATATAAATAGTCTTGCCTGTGCTGCGCTTCGAGAGCTCGGTGGCGAGCTTTACGCGCTGAGCCTCGCCGCCCGAAAGCGTTGTGGCAGGCTGTCCGAGCTTGATGTAGCCCAGCCCGACGTCAAAGAGCGTTTTGAGCTTGCGCCTGAGCTTGGGGATATTCTCAAAGAAGCCCATGGCCTCCTCTACCGTCATATCGAGCACGTCGCTGATATTTTTGCCCTTGTAGCGCACCTCGAGCGTCTCGCGGTTGTAGCGCTTGCCCTTGCAGACCTCGCAGGGAACGTAAACGTCCGAGAGGAAATGCATTTCTATCTTGATTATACCGTCGCCCTGGCAAGCCTCGCAACGTCCGCCCTTTACGTTGAACGAAAATCTGCTCGGAGAAAATCCGCGCATTTTGGCGTCGTTGGTGGTCGCGAACAGCGATCGGATGTCGGTGAACAAGCCTGTGTATGTCGCGGCGTTTGAGCGCGGAGTCCTGCCGATGGGACTCTGGTCGATCTCGATGACCTTGTCGAGGTTTTCTATGCCCTTGATCTCCCTGTGCCTGCCCGAAACGGTCTTTGCGCGGTTGAGCTCGCGCGCCAATGTTTTGTATAGAACCTCGTTGATAAGCGAGCTCTTGCCCGAGCCCGACACTCCCGTTACGCAGACGAGCTCGCCGAGCGGTATCTTTACGTTGATATTTTTCAGGTTATTTTCTGCCGCGCCGATTATTTCGAGGTACTTGCCGTTGCCCTTTCTGCGCTTTTCGGGAACGGGCACGGCTCTTTTGCCGCTGAGGTACTGACCCGTCACGCTCTGCTCGCACGCCTTTATATCATCGACCGTGCCGGTGCAGACGATCTCTCCGCCGTGGATACCCGCGCCGGGTCCCACGTCAACGATGCAGTCGGCGGCGTACATAGTTTCCTCGTCGTGCTCGACAACGATGACCGTGTTGCCGAGGTCGCGCAGTCGTTTTAGGGTGTTCAAAAGCTTTTCGTTATCGCGCTGGTGAAGTCCGATGCTCGGCTCGTCAAGGATATAGAGCACGCCCATAAGCGAGCTGCCTATCTGCGTCGCGAGGCGTATCCTCTGGCTCTCGCCGCCGGAGAGCGTTCCGGAGCTTCTCGACAATGTGAGGTAGCCCAAGCCGACGCTTTTGAGGAAGTTAAGGCGCTCGATTATCTCCTTGATTATCTCCGCGCCGATGATCTTTTCCTTTTCGCTGAGCTCGAGATTTTTGATGAACTCCAGCGCGTCAACAACGGATTTTTTGCAGAAATCCGAGATGTTTATCCCGCCGACTGTGACGGCAAGGCTCTCCTTGCTCAGTCTCTCGCCATTGCACTCGTCGCAGGGGATCTCGGTCATATAGGTACGGATCTCGTCCTTTATCCAGTTGCTCGAGGTCTCGCGGTAGCGCCTGTCGAGGTTGTTTATAATACCCTCGAACGGCTGCTTGTAGGTTCCGCTGCCGTAGGCTGATTTGCGCTCGATAGTAAGCTCCTCACCGCCCGTGCCGTAGAGGATCTTGTCGAGCTTTTCGTCGGGGATCTCCTTTACCGGCTTATCAAGGCTGAACTTGTATCTGCGCGCCAGAGCCTCCATATACATTGCCGCGATCGAGCTTCCCTCCATCGCCCATCCGCTGCCCTTTATAGCGCCCTCGCGTATGCTTTTATTCCTGTCGGGAATTATTCTGTCCTCGTCTATCTTCATAAAAACGCCCAAGCCCGTGCATTTTTGGCATGCGCCGAATGGATTGTTGAACGAGAACATACGCGGAGTGAGGTCGTCAATGCTGATCCCGTGCTCGGGGCAGGCGTACTTTTGCGAGAAGGTGACGTCCTCCGCGCCGTCAAAGTTTATCATAACCAGTCCGCCGCTGAGCTTTGAAGCCGTCTCTATGCTGTCCGAAAGGCGCGAGGCGATCTCGGACTTTATGACAAGGCGGTCGATAACGACCTCTATATTATGCTTTTTATTTTTCTCTATTGGAATTTTCTCTTGCAGATCGTAGATGATCCCGTCAACACGCACGCGCACAAAGCCCGACTTCCGCGCGGAGTCGAAAACCTTTGCGTGCTCGCCCTTTCTGCCTCTTACAACGGGCGACATCACCTGTATCTTGGTACGCTCGGGGTACTCCATGATCTTGTCAACGATCTGATCGACTGTCTGCTGGCGTATCTCGCGTCCGCAGACGGTGCAGTGAGGCACGCCGACGCGCGCGTAGAGCAGGCGCAGGTAGTCGTATATCTCCGTGACCGTGCCGACGGTCGAACGCGGGTTTTTGGACGTCGTCTTTTGGTCGATAGAGATCGCCGGCGACAAGCCCTCGATGCTCTCGACATTCGGCTTGTCCATTTGACCCAAAAACATCCTCGCGTAGCTTGAGAGGCTCTCTACATATCTGCGCTGACCCTCCGCGTAGATGGTGTCAAACGCGAGCGAGCTCTTGCCCGAGCCCGAAAGCCCGGTCAAAACGACAAGCTGATTGCGCGGTATCTCTACATCCAAATTTTTCAGGTTATGCTCCTTAGCTCCCCTGACGATTATTTTATCGTGTGCCATATTTATCACCAACATTTCTGCTATTATTCTACCACAAAGAATTTAAAAAATCAATATTAATTTCGAAAGTTAGTTCGAGCTTTTGGGCAGTAATTTAGGGCAGTCAACGACCGCCCTTTTTTTACGCCAAATGCAAAACATTGATAAGCAATATCCAGCTCAGTCCGTAGTAGGTGATGACCGCTACAAGGTCGTTTATCGTCGTGATAAGCGGGCCCG
>CADBXH010000003.1 GCA_902798605.1 uncultured Ruminococcus sp.
GAAACGAATCAGCGTTAAGCTGTCGTGGATGCTGCGGCATTGTCAAACGCCGCGTTATATCGATCTCAACGGCGGTTGGGCTGATGTTGATGTTATCATCAAAGCACTCAAAGAAAGATATCCCGATTTTGACCGCAAGACGTTGGAGTTGATCGTTGCTCAGGATGAAAAGGGACGGTATTCCTTTGATGAAAGCGGCACTAAGATCCGCGCGAATCAAGGTCACTCTATCCCGGGCGTGGTTATCGAAATGGAATCTCCCGAACCGCCTGAGTTTTTGTATCACGGCACAACCGAACGTTTTTTAGATGCGATCCTCAAAGAGGGTTTGAAGCCGATGACGCGGCAGTTCGTGCATATCTCCCCCGATTACGAAACCGCCGTCAAGGTCGGCAGAAGACACGGCAAGCCCGTGATACTAAAAATACGTGCAAGGGATTTCAAGAACGACGGCAACGATCTGTACCGCTCCTCAAACGGAGTGTGGCAGGCAAGATATGTTGCTCCCGAATACTTTACAATTTGCTAAACAAAACAGCTTCCGCAAACCCTCTGCGGAAGCTGTTGGTTTATTACCGGGGATTTATTTCATCAAATCTTTCCGCATCGAGCGTTTTTATCACTCTTGCAGGGTTGCCGACAACCACCTCATAGTCGCCTACGTCATGCGTGACAACGGCTGATGCTCCTACGATGGCGTATTCTCCTATGGTCACGCCGGGCGTGATAGTCGCGCCTGCGCCGATCCACGCGCCTTTCTTGATAAGAATAGGTTTGCAGATAAGTATCTGCCTTTCATACGGGTCGTGGTTATTCGTCAGAAGCTGGACGTTTGCCGCTATCTGCACGTCGTCCTCAATGGTGATACCTCCGCGAGCCATCGCAAGAAGATTGTTGTTGATAAATACCCTGTTGCCGATGGTGACTTTATCGAGCGCTGCTCCCGCAAGCGGTGCGCGGACAAAGGAATCCTCGCCTATCCTGCCGTCAAACAGCTCGCGCAAAATATCCATATATTCCGCTGTGCGCGGCATGGTTTGGTTGAGCTTAAAAAGCAGCTCCTCGTGCTTGGCGTACAGCGCCATATCCTTTTCGTTCATTTCACGCATATCTACTCTGATTTCTTCCATTTCAAGCACCTCTGTTTGTTGTGATATATTTATGATAAACCTTTGAGGGTTCTTCGTCAAGCCTTGAAGGTATTTATTTGATTTTCGTTATCTTTGATTACAGCGTCGCATTTTTTGTTCACTGCCATATCAATAATAAAAACTTTAGAAAAGACAAAAATTTGTAAACAAGCTGTCAACTTCGGTTTGATATGCTTTGATCACAGTAAAGGACAGACGAAAAACAAATCAAAAATAAATTTTTCAAAAACAAAAAGATTTGTAAACATGCTGTCAACTTCGACCTGATATACTGTAATCAAGATAAAAACAAAACAAAACGAAAGGGGCATTCAAAATGAAAAACTTATTCAAATCAAACAAAACCAATACAAACACCATCAATACTGCAAACTCAATTCAGAAAGGAGATATCACAATGAAAAACACAATGACAAATACAAAGAAAACCGGAAAACACAATTTCAAAACAAGGATCATCGCAGGCGCACTTTCTCTCATCACAGCATTTTCGGTCGGCGCAACAGCTCTGACAAGCGCCTCCGCCGCCGAGATCAGCAACGTAACATCAGTGAATTATAACGGCAACACTATCTATTATTCCGACGATTATTTCAGACATTCGTCAACGGAATACGATCCGCATCTAGCTACCCTGTCCTGCATCATGACCAACTTCTCGGTCCCGCTGGAAAATCCGAGCAGCCTTGATAGCGACTGGTACATCAAACAGCCTAAAAGATTATACGGCTTCTTCGGTTCTATCGGCTTCAAGGATTTCGAAACCAACGACGACTATGTATCCAGATCGCGTTTTGATTCGATCGGCGTAGCCTGCGCGAACAAGCAGGTAGACGACTACACCGTTATCGGCGTCGGCATCCGTTCCGGCGGCTACTTCCGTGAGTGGTCGAACAACGTTTACCTCGGCGACGGCACAAAGTCGGAATATATGCACGAGGGCTGGTACAACGCAGCAAACAAAACCATCGACTTTATTGACGAGTATATTTCCGCTAACAGGATCACCGGCAAAATCAAAGTATGGATCGCAGGCTTCTCCCGCGGCGGCGCAACCGCTAACCTTGCGGCAGGTCTGCTGGACAACAAGATCTTGAACGATGAAGAAATCTTCTCAAACGACCGTCGAAAAGCCCGGCAGCGAGCTTTATAACAACATCTACAACGTAGTCAACCCCAACGATCTGGTACCCAAGGTCGCAATGAGCGAGTACGGCTTCACTAGATTCGGCACCGATAAGTTCATCACCACTGAGTTCTATGATCCCGAAAACTACGCCGACAACAGAGATGTGTTCCTGAATCTGTATGAAGAGAACGGCTCATCCCGCAGCGGTTACAAGGCTGATGATTTCAAGATGTACGGCACTCCGCTCAAGAAGATGGCTCCTCTGGTCGCGGAACTGGTTGCTTGCCTTCCGGCAGGCGTTGCCGATATCGTCTCTCAGATCAAAGACGGCACCATCCTTGTAAAAGACGATACAAAAGCAAACTACGACGCCAATATCGCGGCTTATCTGCTGCTTGAGGAAATGACAAAGAATATCGGCAGCCGCAGCGATTACTGCAGCAAGTATCAGCAAGGCGTCAGCAACTTCCTTCTCACTCTTATGAACGACGTCGACGCCCTTAAAGAGGAAGAATTATACGGTCTTCTCTCTAAGGTGCTTTTGAGCTCGGCTGTATCTTCGGTACCCGGCTTCGGAGACTTGGCAGAAGACGCCATCAGAGACGTTCTGCCCAAGGATGCAAACACCGATGAGGTCATCGACGCGATCGAGCCTCTTCTGGAAGTCGTCGCTCAGACATACTGGAACCGTCCCAACGAGCTGATCTCCTTCGGACTTTATGTCAAGGATATCTTCCAGAACCACGACAATGGCGTAAACATCGCTCACCTCGAAGCTCAGGACAGTTATTACGTAGGCAATTACAACAGAGAGCACGGTATCCTCATGCCGATGGTAGAGCTCAGAGATTCCGCTGATTTCGGCAGAGTGACCTGCAAGGATTACAACGATATCGGGCTCTACACCAACGACGGCAAGACCAACCTCGTAAGCGTCAAGGGCGCTAAGGGAGTCAAGAGCGAAGTCAAGAAATGCACAAAGGGCTTCGCGGTAGGCTATTACTCCTACGCAACTGAGGAAGGACTGGAGCTGTTCGTGCCCGTCAACCGCAAGTACATCCTCAACATGATGAGCTACTCCATCAAGCCGAAGCACACCGTTTCCTACAGCGCATTTTATCAGTCAGTCAGCCCGAACAGCGCTTGCCGGTTCAGAGATGGCAGAGGTAATTTCTCCGACTGGTATTTCATGAACAGTGATTTCCTGCAGCGCGGCGTGAACATGAACTACTATAAGTAATCGAACGATATGTGAGGCAATAAAAAAGTTGCAGATCCCTTTTAAGGACTGTTCGATCTCAAAAGATAAAAGTAGATAAACAATCGACCGCTCCGGACTCAGTTGAGTTCGGAGCGGTCTCGGTATATCAATATAAGTCTTCGTCATATAAAAAGTCAGCCCAATAATACTGGCTCATGAATTCGTTCTGATAGGCGTTGACCGCGCCGGCGTCCAGCTCCTTGAAGCGGTAATAGTCGCAGTCGAGCACATCGGGATTGACCGCAAGGGCGTTGTAGCTGCGCACTACCGCCTCCTCCGCACCGACCGCTTTAAGGCTTTTTATCATTGCGTAAATAAGCTGTTGAATGTGGTTTTTCTGTTTGGTATCAAACGGTTCGTCCTCAAACAGCGCTGCCGCTAACTCTCTGGTAGTGCAGGAGCTGCCCTGGCGGTGCACAAGATAAGCGAACACTTCCTTTGAACGCTGCCGTTCAAAGTGCATATGCGAGCCGTCGGGGAGAAATACGTCGAAGTTGCCGAAGCACTGCACTCTCAGCAGCGCGTTGCTTTTCGGTACGATCGGGAATCGAAGGTCGGAAAGCTCCTTTTCTATTTTCTCCTTAGTGACGGGCTTCATTATATATCCCGAGGCGTGCAGACTCATCGCGTCACCGGTGTACTCCGAAAAGCCCGTGACAAAAATAATATTCATCTTCGGGTTTACGGCTTTTAACTCCTTTGCAAGCTCTACGCCGTTCATTCCGCGCATATGGATGTCGAGAAAAGCAACGTCGCAGCCGTTTTGCCTTGCGTCTTCCAAAAGATCTGCCTGCTTTTTGTACGCGGTCACATCCGCGTCAGGCTTTGCTTCTTTGACCGCCATCTCAAGCATTTTGAGCATCAGCGGCTCGTCGTCAACACACAGTATTCTCATTTTTCGGGTTCCTCCTTTTTCGGGATGATCATTTTAGCGGTCGTACCTTTACCTATCTCACTTGTGATGATAACTTCTCCGCCGCACATATCATAAAGACGTTTTTTGGTGTTTTCCATTCCCACATGGGATCTGCCGTCGTCCTTTTTGGCGTTTATGTCAAAGCCGACGCCGTCGTCCTCAATTTTGACCTCATGGGCAGCTCCGGTGTCGCGGGTAGAGATCTTAACTGTGCCGCCGCCTTCCTTTTGCCCTACTCCGTGCTTAACAGCGTTTTCGACCAAAGGCTGAACGGACAATAGCGGTATCTCAAAATCGGTATCCTGTATGTCATACTCGATTTTCAGCTCATCATCGAACCTCAGCTTTTCTATATACAAATATTTTTTTAAATGTTCTAATTCCGTTTCAAACGGTACGGGCGCGGTTTGTTTGAGCGAATCCATATTGCCGCGCAGATAATCCGAGAAGGTCACCGTCGCGTTATAAGCGGTGTCGGGATCAAGCTTGCACAGGATCGCGATCGAGCTCAACGCGTTGTACATAAAGTGCGGTCTGATCTGGCTGACCATCACGCTGACCTTTGCTTCATACAGCTCTCGCTGTACCTGCTGATACCGGATTGCCTCCTTGTACTGACGGTGGAAATCGATACCGAACCGCACCATCTGATAAATGATCGTGATCGCAAGACCGATTTGCAGATATTTGGATCCGGAGATATGCAGATAGAAGTCAAACATATCGATCATCAGAAAAATGCCCAGCGGCAGCCATGAAATCAAATAATCAATGAGAACAAAACCCTTTTTGCCGCGGATCTCGATACACAGCAGCACGGTCATGATCGCAGCAAGCACGATCACGGCAAGATATCTGATCCCTGCGGTCGCCATCATATCCGCCGTATTTGCAGCATGCAGGATAACACAGAGAACCGTAAGTGCAAAAAATGCCGTAATAACGAAGTTCGCAATTATTTTGACGGCCTTTCCGCGCAGCAGCGAGCGCAGATAGATCAGTACGGCGATCGCAAAGAAACAGCCCGCGAGCTTATCCGTCATCATACACACGGTGGGATCGATAATCCACAGATTCATATATCCGCTGATTTTGTTAACGACCATGAACAGACCCGCAAAAAAGCACAGTATTCCGAAAGCGATATATCGAAAATCGATCCGTCCCAGCAGCCCGCTCGCTATGGGGAAAAAGAATACGCCGAAGAAGCATACCAGCAGGAACATCAGACCGGCAGGCAATATTTCAAAAAAGAAATTGAGATACAGTCCGTCGGAATAACTCGTCATAACGTAAAAACAGTCGGAGAAGCTCTCTGTATCAAGCTCATAGGGATACTCTACCACCAGCGTGAACCTATCGTCGCTTTTATACTCGGGCTCTATCTGAACATATTCTGTCATGATATAGTAGCCGGGCGTGTTGATCATTTTTTCAGCCATGTAGCCGGAGCCTTCTTCCATATCTCCGGGGCTTCGCCTGTACTCATCCAAGACCTCACCGCTGCTGTCATAGAGCGTGTACCACACGTTTTTGGATACTATATCCATCGTCGTGGTGTGGTTGGCTTTGACCTGTTTGGTGAAATTTCCCTTGAATACAGCCTTGTGAAAATGCTCGTTTATAGGCTTTGTGTTATCTATGGACTTCCATTCACCGCCGTCAAGCGAGTATTCGCCTTCGAGCATGGTGGTTGATTTGACGGAGTTGTCGATACGCTCGGATACCCTCAAGTTCTGCCATACCGTCCAGCCGAGCAGCAGAAGGATACCGAGCACGATCACCGACATCCATATGCTGCCTTTTACTTTTTTCATTTTATCCCTTCTTTGCGGAAGAATCTTTTATCTGATATTGCGGAGCATTGTTTGACATCTACCGTCAACCCTATTATAGCTTTAATCAGGTAAAATGAAAAGACTTTTTTGAAAAAATAATTTTTCGATCAACAACGCAGGGACAGGAGCCGCTGCTCCTGCCCCTGCGCATTTTCAGCTCCGTTTTAGATTTCGTTTATATCAACACAAGGAGCTTAATTTTTAATATTCATTGAAACAATACTTTTCAAAACAGCCTCAAACAACGCGCGGTGACCTTCCTCTGTCAAGTGCTGTCCGTCCAAGCTGCTTGCCTTAGCATGATCCGAAGCGGCGAGGAAAGCAGTATTGTATTTATCCGCCAATTCCTTGTAATCCTGCTTCAATTCTCTGCTTACCGCAACGGAACGGTCAATAAAGCCAAAATCAAAAGCCGCCGTTTCAAGATAAAGCGGAGAAATCAGCAAGATGTTTTCAGGGGCAACAACATCAAGGAGCTTTTTAAGGCACAGCTCCAAGCCTGCCGTGATTTCCTTTGACGAAGCGTTAAAAGCGCTTTTACAGTCGTTAGTACCAAGCATAATGACCGCCGCGTCAAGCGGTTGATTTGCTTTCAGTATCGCAGGCAATGCCATAAGACCGTTTCTTCCGTCACATTCTTCATCATCAAAAGCGGTCGTTCTGCCGCACAAGCCTTCTTCAAGTACCAGCGCGTCTTTTCCGAGGGCTTTTTGCAGCAAGCCTGTCCAGCGGATATCTTCTGGATACCGCTCTAATGTCATCGAGACGGACCCCCATGTTACAGGGTCAAAGCCCCATGTGTTGGAATCGCCGTAGGCAAGAATTCTTTTCATTGTAGACCTCCGTGGTTTTTAGTCTGTTACCAATTTTCATAACGTTGGTTTTTATTGACCGCCGCGATTTGCCGCATTTCATCATCGGTCAATTCAAAGTCAAAAATACGGTAATTCTCGGCGATATGGTCGGGATTGGATGAACCGGGAATTGCGATATAGCCTGTCTGCAAATGCCAGCGCAGTATGACCTGAGCTGAAGTTTTTCCGTGACTTTTTGCGATCGCCGTAATCGTTTCATTGTTAAAATTCTCTGACGTATGACCTCTGCCGCCGAACGGATACCACGACTCCACCACAACACCGTATTTACGAACGTATTCCTGCAAAGCGGTGTTTTGATAATAAATGTGGTTTTCGTTTTGAATAACGGCGGGCGGAATCTGCGCGTATGACATCACCTCGTCAAAGGCTTCGGGTGTGTAATAGTTGGAAATGCCGATGGATCGCACCTTGCCGTCGCGCACAGCCTGTTCCATTGCTTTGTAAACCGCTTCATCATTGCTGCCGGGTTGATGGATCAACATCAGGTCGATATAATCAAGCCCTAAATCCCGCAGTGAGTCGTTGATCCCTTGCGCGGCGCGTTCGTAATCGCCGGGCATGATTTTGCTTGTGACAAACACAACTTCGCGCTTCACAATACCTTCTTCAACCGCTTTTTTAATTCCCTTGCCGACGCCGGTTTCACATTGATAGTAACGCGCCGTGTCAATCAAGCGGTAGCCGTCTTTGAGTGCGTGATATACCGAATTTTCCGCTTCCTCGTTGGACAGCGTCCACGTTCCCAAGCCGAGAATCGGCATCTCATATCCGCTGTTCAGCTTCACGATTTTTGAATCGAAATCAAACTCCGACGCGGATGTTTCACCGTTGGCGGCAGGCTGTTCAGTGGTAGGTTGTGCAGTAATTTCCGCTGTTGTATTCTCCTTTTCCGTTACGCTTTTCGGCTGTTCCTTTTGCGATTGAGTACAAGCCGCCATAACAGCTAACACAAAAACAGCTAAAAACAATGCTATCGCTTTTTTCACCGTTATCACTTCTTTCGCGCTTTCTTCTACTATAATACCTTTTTCAGAGGAGCCCGTCAACTAAAAACTGCGCTTTGATTTCCGTTTCTTTGATTATTCCGTCGCAAATTGTGGCAAGTTTATAGTAACCATAAGAAGCCACCGATTTGCTGGTTTAGTCTTGACTATTTGCCTTGGATTGGGTACAATAAAAATACAAATATGTGCTTTGGGAAGCACAATGAAATGATTATTTGACAAGGAACGGGTATTGATTTATGAAGCAGCCTAACCGCGACAAAAGCACCTTACTCCTTCCGATTTGAGTACAATATAATCATGAGAGGAGGTCGCATCAATGACAACATCTGAAATAACCAAACGCAGGCGCGCCGAAAAAATCGCCTATGCGATCAACAGCATTGAGGGCGTTCCTGTTTCCGAAGAAACAAGGCATATGTCCTCGCAGTGGGTCAATGGTGAAATCACCCTTGAACAAATTAAAGCAGAGCTGATTAAAAAATATAAGGCGGAAACCGCATGAAATATGACGTCTATTTATTTGAAGATAGCAACGTACTGAAGAACAAGTTAGGTATAAAGAATGAAGCTGAGTTAGATAAGGCTGAATCCGAATTTGCCAGCATAAGTATGATGAGCTTGATTGACAGCGACTTCTCCGATTTCTCTGCCAAAGGCGTATGCAAGATTCACAAAATAATCTTCGGTGACGTTTATGACTGGGCTGGTGAATATCGAATCATCAATGTTAAAAAACGCGAACCACTGCTTGCCGGCAAAAGTGTTTGGTACTCCAAATGGGAGGATATCGACAGAGATTTGAAAGCGGCTTGGCAAAAAATCGACACTGTTGATTGGACACATCTATCGCATGGCGATTTTGCAAAATCCGTTGCGCGCTTATTCCCTGCCATATGGCAGACACATCCGTTCAGAGAGGGCAACACACGAACCGTAGTTATGCTGATCGCCTTGTTTGCCGAGCATTACGGATATTATTTTGACTATGAGTTAATGGCGGCAAGCGCGGGTTATGTTCGCAACGCTTTTGTGCTTTGTTGTTTTGGAGTGAACTCTGAATTTGAGCATTTGGAAAAGATTCTTCTTGATGCTATATCAACGGAGCCGGTCGATGAATCAAAAGAATCCGAAACAAATGCAAATATGAAATCTTCAAAATACGAGAAGTATTATGTTGAGGACTATAAGCCAACGCCTCATGAGTATGTTAAGGATATAAATTAATGAATAAAGATAAAAGACGAGTTCGGATAAAACCAACTCGTCTTTTTTGAAATTATTTACTTACCATATTTTACAAATCTATCGCAACAGGCTTTTAGCTCTTATTGGATAGTAAGAAATTCAATTATACTTCGTTTTGGGATAATAAATTTCTTGCCTATTCTAACAGTTTTTATCTTCTCTTCGTTTAAAAGCTTATAAACTGCCGACCTTCCGACGTGTAACATCTGCATTACATCTTCTACGCTCACAACGTCATCATATTCTCTAAATATCATTGTATCAGTATTCATAATATCACCTTTCATTTACTATCAAAATAATTAATAACTTACACTCCGCTTTGGGATAATAAATCGCTTGCCGACCTTAACAGATTCAATGCTGTTGTCGTTCAATATTTTTACAAATCTATCGCAACAGGCTTTCAGCTCTTATTGATACCACAAAGATACCAATACTGTTTTTTATGCTGTATTTTTAACTGCTAAATAGTGTTGTTGTATTTTTGGCAAAAACTAAAAAACACATAATAACACGTGTAAAAAAGGAAAAAGCCACTTAAGATTTTCCTGCATTTCTTCAAGTCCTTCTGCCCCTGCCACAAAAAACGGCTTAAACATTGAGTTTAAGCTGTTTTTTCTTATCCTATCTAATTATTTTTCTACCAAATTTCTATCGAAATATCACATACAGTGCTAAAAAGCCCGATAATAGCTTGACAAAAATACTGTCTGTTGTAGAATAGAATCAGAAAGATTTCGGATCGTTGTCTTTTATCGGGCAACGCAATAATTTGACACGGAAAGGACGGTCACTATGACAACTACCACAAGCAGGATCCCGCACAAATTGATCTCCCTGTTTTTTCTGCTGTACTTCGTGATACTGTTCGCGGAGCGTGCGCAGAGTCTTATCAGGGCAGCAACCGCCAATCAGTTTTTTATGGACACGTTTGAGAGTGTAGCGGGCGTTATCGTTTCGCTTTCCCTATTATCAGCAGTTGTGCTGCTTGCGTTTTTCAATAAAACGTTCTGGAAATCGCTGGGCGGCAAAGCGGAGCTTGATTACGCTATGATTACCGTCACCGCAGGCGTGATCCTCGTTTCGGGAATGATCCACACGGAATACACTATACCGGCGATCCAGTTCGCGTCCTACGGAATGCTGATCGTCGCCATGATACTCCGCGCGGTACAGCCTATGCCCGAAACCAAAAACCGCTTCGGGCTTTGGTATTCGCTGATTTACCTGACCGTCTTTTCAATGGCGATACCGGTAGTTTATAAGCATTACACGCTGACGAACGCTACGCTGTTCCACGTTATCGAATATCTCGTTATGCTTGCGCTGGTGATCTCGTTTACCATTATGCTGCGCCGCCTGTTTTTGGGTCGCGGCGAAAACCTGCTCTTATGGATACCGTTCGCGATAATGGCAGTCGGAGACGCCGTTGTTCTTTGGATGGGCTGGGCAGCAGAGGTCAACGCCTTCGTGCTGATTTTCGCGGCACTTTCGGTCATCCTGTTCATCATAGGAAAAATCATTTTTGCTGTTCGCAAATAACTGACAAAATATAATGCTGACACCAACGTTTATCGGTGTCAGCATTTTTTATTTGGTATGAAATTGCTTTGTTATGACCACGCCGTTAACAAAGGTCTATGTTACAACAAACGTTATCAAAGGCGTGTCCGGAAGCGGCGGCTCGCCGCAGTTTGTAAAATGCTTTACTAACAGCAATTCTGCGGTTCGGTATTACCGAAAGGTACTGCTTCTATCAGTTGAACTGAGAATTGTAGATTTCGCTGTAGAGTCCGCCAAGCTCCATAAGGGAGTCATGGTTACCGGTCTCTACGATATTGCCGTCCTTCATAACAAATATCAGGTCGGCGTTCTTGATTGTAGAAAGCCTGTGCGCGATAACAAAGCTTGTTCTGCCGCTCGTCAATGAATCCATTGCCTTCTGAATAAGTATCTCGGTTCTGGTATCAACGTTACTGGTCGCTTCATCGAGGATCAGCATAGGAGCGTTTTCGGTCATCGCTCTCGCGATAGTTACAAGCTGTTTCTGACCGGCGGAGAGAGCGCTCTCCTTCTGGATCTCGGTATCAAGGCCCTGCGGAAGCGTATCTACATAGTGGCTGAGATTGGTCTCTTCGAGGATCTCTTGCAGCCTGTTTTCATCGACATTCTTAAGGTTATAAACTATATTCTCCCTGAGCGTGCCGTTGATTACCCAAGTTTCCTGCAGGATCATTCCGAAGATATCTCTGAGCTCATGACGCGACATATCCTTGATGGACACGCCGTCAACCAAGATATCGCCGCTGGTGATCTCATAGAAGCGCATCAGCAGGTTGACCAGTGTGGTCTTGCCGGCACCGGTAGGACCGATGATCGCGACCTTCATACCGGGCTTGATTTTACCGGAGAAGTTCTTGATGGTGAGCTTCTTGGGATCGTAACCGAAGCATACGTCCTTGAATTCAACCTCGCCGCGGATGTGGTCATGGTCGAGAAGCTGTTTCTTCTCTCCCTCATCGGGAAGCTCTTCCTGCTCGAGGAAATTGAATACTCTGTTGCAGGCAGCTGTACCAAGCTGGATGGTGGAGCTCGCCTGTCCGATTTGAGCAAGAGGCTCCTGGAACAGCGATACATATATGATAAAGCCGGTAATAACGCCGATGTCGGAGATGGCGCCGTTGGCAAACAGCAGACCCGCAACGATCAAAACCGCTGCATAGGTCATGTAAGATACAAACTGCATGGCGGGCTCGATAAGAGTACCGATCGCCTGGGATTTGTACAGAATAGTACCAAAGAGATCGTTCTTCTCTTTGAATTCCTTGATTTTCTTATCTTCAGCGTTGAACGCCTTGATAACGAGCTGACCGGAGTAATTCTCTTCTACTGTCGCGTTGACTTCGCCGAGGAGCTTCTGGTTCTTATCGAACAGCGGCAGCGCAAACTTAAAGGTAAGCGAAACGATGATCAGCATAATCGGGAGCGAGCATACAACGACAAGCGCCATCTGCCAGCAGGCGATGAACATCGCGATGAATACGCCGACAAGCATAACGCCGGATTGTACCAGCATACCTACAGAGTTTTGCAGTTATGTACTGAGGATATCAACATCGTTGGTAATAACTGAGAGGATATCACCCGTTTGAGTAGTATCGAAATAATCCAGAGGCATTTTGTTGATCTTGGAAGCGATCTGAGTTCTCAGATCCTTTGAAAATCTCTGGATAATGGTATTTAGAATAAACGCGGAAATAAAACCGCCGAGGAATGCGATGCCTATGTATGCAACAAGTATCAACGCATAATGGAGCACATTGTCCATATTGATAACAAAGTTACCGGCAACCGCTTCTTTACCGACCGGCGAGATCTCGTTGGTCAGGTTACGGATCATACCCGGAGTCAGGATCGTAAAGATAACAGAGGTGATCAGCAGGACGATCGAGACAATGAACGGACCGTAGTATTTTTTGAACGCCTTAACAAGGCTTCCAAGCTTATTCTTTTCCTTAGCAGGAGCATTTACGTTTGTACTCATAACCCTAACTCCTCCTTACTAAGCTGTGATAATGCAATCTCCTGATAAACAGGACAGTTTCTGACAAGATCATAGTGCTTGCCGATACCAACCATCTTACCGTTATCCAGCACAACGATCTGGTCTGCGTCCATAATGGTGCCTACGCGCTGAGCAATGATAACTCTTGTGGTATCGGGAAGCTGTTCCGCAATGCGGCTTCTGACCGTTTTGTCGGTCTTATAGTCGAGCGCCGAGAAGGAGTCGTCGAAAATCAGTATCTCGGGCTTAGTGGCAACCGCTCTTGCGATACAGAGTCTTTGCTTCTGACCGCCGGAGAAGTTCGAGCCGCCCTGAGCAACGGGAGATTCATACTCATTTCTCTTCTTCATTACAAAGCCGTCGGCATCGGCGATCTCTGCCGCCCATCTGACGTCTTCAAGAGTCATATCGGAATCCTTGAACGCAATATTTTCCTTGATGTTGCCCTTGAAGAGGAAGCCTCTCTGAGGAGCGTAACCGATGCGGTCTCTCAGATCCTTTTGGAGAACATCCTTGACGTTGACGCCGTCAACAAGGACCTCGCCGCTTGTACAGTCAGCCATACGCGGAATCATATTGATAATAGTGGTTTTACCGCTGCCGGTAGCGCCGATAAACGCGATAGTCTCGCCCTGCTTGACCTTGAAGCTGATATCGGAAACAGCCTCTTTGTCCGAACCGGGATAGGTAAAGCCGACGTTCTTGAACTCAATCGTACCTGCTCCTTGAAAGAAACGGGATTTTCGGGATCTAGCACGGAAACCTCGTGAGTGATGACCTCATAGACACGCTTACCGCTGACAGAAGCTCTCGGCCAGATCACGATAAGAGTGACCATAAGAATGAATGACATAATAATCTGGCTGGCAAGCATAACGAAAGCGTTAGTCGCGCCGAAAGATGCCTTGGCAGCCTCCATATCCATACCGTTGAGAACATACGCGCTCGCCCAAAGGATGGACAGCGACAATCCGGACATAACCATCATAACAAGAGGTGTAAAGACAGACATAACTCTGCCGGCAAAGATCTGTACCTTGGTAAAAGAGATATTGACCTTTGCAAACTTGTTTTCCTGATATGATTCAGCGTTGAACGCTCTGACAACTCTTACGCCGGTCAGGTTTTCTCTGGAAGCGACATTGAGCATATCGGTCAGCTTCTGAACTACCTTAAACTTCGGAGTCAGCATCATCAGCAAAACAACAACGGCTGCGACAAGGACAACAAGCCAGATAGCTGTAACGATCGTCAGAGAGGCACTTGCATACTGCATCAGCAGTATAACAGACCATACCATCACGACAGGCGCCAAGAATGCCGTTTTTAAGAATGTGAGCCACGCGATATGGACGTTTTGCATATCGTTCGTGGTTCTGGTTATCAGAGACTCGGTAGAGAAAGAAGCGAAGTCCGAGATAGCAAACTCGTTGACTCTCTCATACATCTTCTGTCTGATACCGGTGACACAGCTGGAAGCTGTCGCACTGGCTACGAATCGGATAATGACCTCGATCGCCGCCATAAGAATAGCGCATATGATCATATACAGACCATACCACCAGATTTCGGCTACACCGTTTTGCCTGCTGTTCTGCACAGCGCCGGTCAGCAAACTTATGTAGCCGACAATTTGCATCATGAAGTAAACCTCACCCAGCGTCAGCAAAAAAATTGCTATGACTGATACCCAGTTTTTTGCCTTCATGTTTTTGAAAAGTAGTTTGAACATGACATCCCCTCTTTTGTAAATTTTTGCATATATCAACGGCAATTCTGCCGTTTATTTATTTTAAAAAATCGAATCCGCAGAGCACTTAGTCAAAAACAGACAAATATCTATATGAATTATACTATTTATAACAGCAAACTGCAATAGCAAATTGAATAAAATTTTATGTTTGTATTTGACCACCGCGAATTTTTCGAGGGAGGAGCGTAGCGAAGAGCGAGGAAAACTCGCAGCGACGCGGCTCACGCGGCAGTTCGTGCATATCTCCCCCGATAACGAAACCGCCGTCAAGGTCGGCAGCCGGCACGGAAAACCCGTCGTCCTCAAAATCCGCGCAAGGGATTTTAAAAACGACGGCAAGGAGCGCTACCGCTCCTCAAACGGAGTGTGGCAGGCGAGATACGTTGCACCCGAATACTTTACGGCTTGCTAAAAGCAGCAGCTCCCTAAAAAAGAGAGCTGCTGCTTTTCTTAATATAGTTTTTTTACAGTATATTCATCGAACCGATTATATTCAAAACGGCTTCATAAAGTGCGCGGTGGCCTTCACTTGTCAAATGCTGACCGTCCGCCTCGCCGGCTTTTGCTACATCCGATGCGGCAAGGAACGCGGTTCCGTATCTGTCCGCCAGATCCTTGAACGCCTGCTTTAACTCTCTGCTTACCGCCAAGGATCGTTCGTCACAATCAAATTTCAGCGCGGCTTTCTCCATATAAAGCGGAGAGATTATCAAGACGCTTTCGGGCTTTACAAAACCAAAGATCCTTTTAATACACTTTTCCATTCCTGCCGCGATATCCTGTGACGTAGCTTTGAACACCGTTTTGCAGTCGTTGGTTCCAAGCATAATTATCGCCGCATCAAGCGGTTGGTTTGCTTCAATTATGGCGGGCAACTCGGCATATCCGTTCATTCCGGCAAAGCTGCCGTCATCAAACACCGTCGTTCTGCCGCACAAGCCCTCTTCAATTACCAGCACGTCATTGCCGAGTGCTTTTTGCAGCAAGCCTGTCCATCGGGTATCTGAGTCGAATCGTCCTATTGTTGAGGAATCAAAGCCCCAAGTGTTTGAATCGCCGAAGGCGAGTATTTTTTTCATATTTATCCTCCGTTTCTTTTTATTGATCCTTTGGAAATTCAAAAACCTTTATTTCTATTTTAATAATAACACTGTTTTTGTCACTGTGTCAATCAATCTTTTTCTTGACAAATATTCTGCCTGTTGTAGAATAGAAGCAGAAAGATTTTCGGAGCGATCATATGAGTTATATCACCACTGTATCGGGCAAGCATTTTTATCCGCTTGACCCCGATCCCAAGGACATCGATATTGAGGATATTGCGCACGCGTTATCACTCATCTGCCGCGCGAACGGTCATTTTAAAGTATTCTATTCAGTCGCGCAGCACTGCATTTCCTGCGCCGAAGAAGCGGCAGCGAGAGGATATTCTGACGAAGTTATCCTCGGCTGTCTGCTGCACGACGCGAGCGAGGCGTATCTTTGCGACGTGACGCGCCCCGTTAAAAAGACTCTGACGGACTATATGCAGGCTGAGATCAAATTACAGGATATGATTTGGAAGCGGTTCATCGGCAGGGAGCTGAGCGGAATTGAGCAAAACCAAATCTTTGAGATAGACGACCACATACTCTCGATGGAATTCCACCGGCTTATGCCCGAGGACTTGAACGAGGACTACCGAAATTTGAAAACCGATCTTGTATGCGAATATCAGGAACCGGTCGAAGTCAAAAGAAGATTTATCAAAATGACTGAGCGATACATCAACAGCGAGGTGATCGAATGACGTTATACATCAACTGCTGCGTCCGTGACGAGTCGAGGACGGACAGGCTGGCGAGAGCGGTCTTGCAAAAGCTCGGCGGAGAATATGTTGAACTGAACCTATATGAGCAAAATCTTCAGCCGCTTGACAAGGAAAAGCTCGATTGCCGCACGGCTCTTGTTGAGCAGGGCGATTTTGACGATAAGATTTTTGACTATGCAAAGCAATTCGCAAACGCCGATACAATTGTCATCGCCGCTCCGTTTTGGGATTCCTCTTTCCCCTCGCCGCTTAAAATCTATATAGAAAACATCTATGTCACGGGGATCGTCTCTGTCTATGACGAGAACGGGATGCCCAAGGGCCTGTGCAGGGCGGATCATCTTTACTACGTCACGACCGCGGGAGGCCCTTACGACCCGACCTACAGCTACGGCTATATCGAGAGCCTTTGCAAGAACTTTATCGGGATCCCGAACACGCATTTGATAAAAGCCGAAATGCTCGATATCATCGGAAATGACGCGGAAGAAATTTTATGCAAAGAAATAAAAAAAATAATTGTTTAGGAGGATAGTATTATGTTAGGCAATTTCAGCTACAAAAACGCAACCAAGCTTTATTTCGGAGACGATTCTCTGAAATATCTGAACGAGGAGCTCCCCAAGTACGGCAAGACCGTTCAGCTAATTTACGGCGGAGGATCGGTCAAAAAAAACGGTATTTATGACGCGGTCGTTGAGATACTCAAAGCCAACGGAAAAACGGTCGTTGAGGACGCGGGAGTAATGCCCAACCCCACAGCCGACAAGCTCCGCGAGGGCGTTAAGCTCGCGAAAGAAAACAATGTTGATTTTCTGCTTGCGATGGGCGGAGGTTCCTGCTGCGACTACGCAAAAGCGGTCTCTGTTTCGGTAAACTGCGACGACGACCCGTGGGAGAAATATTACATCCGCTTTGAGGAACCCGACTGCGATATCATCCCCGTCGGATGTATTCTCACTATGGCGGGCACCGGTTCAGAGATGAACGCGGGCTCGGTAATCACCAACCACGACCAAAAGCTAAAGATCGGCCATGTTTTCGGTGAGGACGTTATGCCGAAGTTCTCTATCCTCAACCCGAAATTCACTATGTCGCTGCCGAAGAGGCAGATGGTCGCGGGTATATACGATATTTTCAACCACATCTGCGAGCAGTATTTCTCGGGCGAGGACGACAACACCTCCGACTATATCGCCGAGGCGCTGATGAAGTCAGTCATTCACAGCTCACTGATCGCCGTTGAAAACCCCGAGGATTATGAGGCGCGCTCCAACATTATGTGGTCGGCAACCTGGGCGCTCAACACCCTGATCTCAAGAGGTAAAACAACCGACTGGATGGTACATATGCTCGGTCAGGCTGTAGGCGCTATCACCGACGCTACCCATGGTATGACGCTGGCGGCTGTATCTCTGCCCTACTACAGACTGATCATGCCCTACGGACTGAAAAAATTTGTCCGCTTCGCGACAGAGGTCTGGGGCGTCGATCCAAGCGGCAAGAGCGATGAAGAAATCGCAAACGAAGGTCTTGAAGCTCTTGAAAGCTGGATGAAAAAGATCGGCGTAACAATGAATATCACCGAGCTCGGCGCTGACGAAAGTATGATAGAAGCTATCGCCGACGCGACTATCATCCTCGACGGCGGCTACAAGGTGCTCAGCCGTGACGAGGTCGTTGCAGTATTAAAAGCAAGCCTGTAAAACGCATTATTACAAACAAACATCCCCAAAAGGAATTCTTCCTTTGGGGATGATTTTTCTTTATTTTATTTTTAATACTCTTTGAATATCGGATTCCTTTGCGGTAACCAGCGCGATATCTTCTTTCTCCATTACTGTATCGGGTGCGGGAACGAACACATCGCCGCCGCGCTTTAATGTGAGAACATTGATTTTGTATTTTTTTCGGACATCGAGCTGCATAAGCGTCTTGCCGAACCAATCCTTGGGGACCTTGATCTCATAGATCGAATTTTCATCATCGATCTTAATAAAGTCGAGGATATTGTCAGACGCGTATTTTGTAGCTATGCGATGCGCCATTTGCATTTCGGGATATACGACCTCGTCCGCGCCGTTCCTGAGCAAAAACTTCATATGAATATCATTTGTGGCGCGGGATATAACCATTTTAGCGCCAAGCTCTTTGAGCAGCGAGGTCGTCTCAAGCGATGACTGGAACTGCCCGCCGAGGGCTACAATGCAGACATCATAGTTGTCTATTCCGAGCGAACGCAAAAACTCGGCGTTTGTGCTGTCGCCTATCTGCGCGTAGGTAACGTAGGGCAGCACATCATTGACGCGTTCCTCAACAATATCAACCGCCATAACCTCGCAGTTGAGTTCTTCCATACGTTTGGCAACACGGCTGCCGAACTGACCTAAACCGATTATCAATACTGTTTTCATAATTCTTCTCCTTATCCGACTGAAATTTTACCGAGAGGCAAGCGTGAGTTTAGACTTTCTGCCGACGGGACCGCTGCGTAAATCAGCGTCAGTCCGCCGACTCTGCCAAAGAACATCAGTATCATCAATAGTATCCGCGAAATGATTGACATCTTAACGGTAATACCGAGCGTTAGTCCGACCGTACCGATTGCCGAGCTTGTTTCAAATAGGCATTTCAGCAAGGAAATACCCTCTACCCTGCTGATGATGATTCCCGTCGTAATAGACAGGAAAAGGTACATAAACAAAATCGCGCCCGCGGTGCGTACTGTCTCGTCAGACACCCTTCTTTTATGGCACTGAACATCGTTTCTTCTGCCGAAAACCGTGATGGCGGACATAAACAGCACGGCTATTGTAGTTGTTTTCATACCGCCCGCGGTAGATCCGGGCGATCCGCCGATGAGCATCAGAAAAATCATAACCGTCGTGCCCGACTGATTCATCGTCGAAAGATCCTGCGTATTAAAGCCCGCCGTCCTTGTTGTAACGGATTGAAACAGTGAGCTTATGATCCGTTCACCCATATCCATATTGCTGTATTCGCCGAAGAAGAAGTACAGCGCCGGCACGAATATCAGCAAAAAGCTGGTTATAAATACGACCTTTGTTTGCAGTGAATAACGCTTAATCCTAAACTTGAAGGTCGCGATATCTCCCCAAACAAGAAAGCCGATACCGCCCGTTATGATAAGCAGCATAATTATAGTATTGACATAAATATTGCTGCTGTATGACGTAAGCGAAGAAAACTGTCCCCTGATTCCCATCAGGTCGAAGCCCGCGTTACAAAAAGCGGAGATCGAGTGGAACAGCGAATACCAAATGCCCTTCAATATCCCGAAGTCCCTGCAAAATACAGGCGCAAGCAGCGCGGCTCCGGACAGTTCTATAATAAGCGATGTCTTGAGAATAAACCCTGTGATCTTAACCATTCCCGAGACGCGAGGGGCGTTGATCGAATCCTGCATCGTACTTCTGTGCTTAAGTCCGATCTTTCTGCCCGATAACCTCAATATAGTAAGGCCGATAGTGACAACGCCCATACCGCCGATCTGAATAAGGCTAAGAATTACCGCCTG
This sequence comes from uncultured Ruminococcus sp., assembly GCA_902798605.1. The sequence continues at coordinate 20,095 of CADBXH010000003.1, forward strand.
ACCGAAAAACGACCAGTGGGTCGCCGTATCTCTGACGACAAGTCCCGTAACACATGTTGCGGAAACCGCGGTAAACATACAGTCGGAAAAAGGAGTAACACTGCCGTCATGTGAAGCAATCGGCAGCATAAGCAGCAGGGTTCCTGCCATTATCAAACAAAAGAAGCTGACGATAATTATCCGGAAAGAGGACATCATTTTTTGTTTCTTTTGTGGCTTTTGTGTTTTTTGTTTTAACGGTTGAATCATTTCACACCTCTGTAAGCTGTATTAAAACTTATGAAATAACACTTTTCATATTATACTACAAGTTTTTAAATACTGCAATAACAAAAATCATATTGTCAAAATCAATTCCAAGCAAAATCGAATAATAGTTTTTCTTGCCAATTTCTTTTGATTTGTGCTATAATAATCATATACTTATACACTGTGTTTGAAATATAACGACCCGGAGGTTATTATGAATATAAATTACAAATATGACGCGTTTATAACATATCGTCATCTAAGTCCCGACAAACCTATCGCCGAAAAGCTGCAAAAGCTGCTTGAAGGATATGTTCCGCCTAAGGGGATCGGACAAAAAGGCCGGCGTCTGCACCTTTTCAGAGACCAGACCGAGCTGCCTACCAGCGTGGATCTGGGCAGTTCTATACGCGAGGCGCTCGCTCAATCACGGTATCTGATAGTCGTGTGCTCCGCCGAAACGGAAAAATCGCGCTGGTGTATGGAAGAGATAGATTATTTTAAATCACTGCACGGGTATTCTAACGAAAATATCCTGACACTCCTATGCTCCCCCGACGGCACTGTGACTTTCCCCGAGGCACTGCGATTTGAAACGGTGATGGTTGAAGACGAATACGGTTTTCACGCCGAGAAGCGCGAGATAGAACCGCTCGCGGCAAACGTAAGCGCGCCGACTCTCTCTCAGTCTCAAAAGCTGCTTAAAACAGAGTTTTTGCGCCTTGCCGCCTCGCTTTACGGCTGCTCGTATGACGAATTATACCGCCGAGATCAAAGACGCAAAAACCGCAGGCGCGTTTCGACCGCGGTTACTGTAGCGGCGATCCTTGCGGTAATTTCTCTGGCAAGCCTCGCGGCGCTGTTTACGATAAGCTCGCAAAAAGCGCAGATCGAAAACGACGTTCGCGAGCTGAATATAAGCCAGGCAAAATCTCTTGCGAAGGAGTCCGTGGAACTCGAGAAAAACGGCGACCTTTACGGTGCGTTGGCAGCCTCGGTACAATCGCTCGAATTATCAGAGGAAGAGTCTATCCCTATGCAGAACACCGCCGTTTCTCAGGCAACGAAGCTCTCGGGCGCATACGAAAACGAGATTTTCACCGCGGTAGCGAAGTTCGACCAAAAGGACACTATAACTGACTTTGTTATGCTCGACGGCGGCAAGCGGCTTTTCAGCAGTGATATTGGAAACAGTTATCTTTGGGATACCGAGACGGGAGAAAAAATTGAAGAATATAAAACAAATCCAACTGACATTTCAATCTATAAAGACCATTTGCTCGGCTCCGGAACGACTGACACGGCAAAAATTGAAAACATTTCATTTGATATAAAAGGCAGTCTTATAATAAACAAAAATTTGACATTTCATCCCGATGGCAAGAAAAACACAGAAAATGCAGTTTATTTAAAAATTGACGGTGATGTAGACGATAAGAAAAAAGGTTCAATAATCAAAATAGATCCAAAAGACGGCAGTGCCGCATGGGAATACGCTTCGTATGAATCGGGAATATCTTCTATTTCCAAAGCTACTGCTGACGGAGTAACGGCAGAGACTCTTAAAAAGGCTTTGGTTATTTCTCCCTCTGACGGAAAAATTATAGCTTCCGTTGATATTAAGGAAATTGAAAAGCACTCCGGAACACTAACATGTGATCTCTATTATCAAAATAATCATCTTGCAGTTTGTTATAAAACCGGTAATACATATGCTTTAGACCTTTACTCGCGTGAAAATAACAACTTTAAGTTTTTATGGAACAAAAAATTCGATAACTATACAAATGCTTACAAATACGAACTGTTGATTGACAGTGGCCACGTATTCTTCGCTGCGGAAACCGATAACTCGTATTTTTCAACAGCGCATTTTCAGGCGCTTAACATAAAAAACGGCAACACTGTTTTTAACTTTGACGGCGATACCGAGATACACGGCGGCGAGATCTTTTTAGGTTCGATCCCGAAAAACGCAAATGGTATTAACATTAACGCCTTTGTGGCAATTGAAGGAAATCAGTTTGTTATAATAAATTCAGACAACGGACAAATAATTTCAAAAACCATTCTTGCTGACGACGTACTTGAAATGCGTATTTCCGATAAAGGATATATACTTTTCACAGATGCCGGAGGATATGAAATCATGGTTTCTCTTTCCAATATGCTGGCAGGCAAAAAAGAAACCACGTTCTTTCTAAACAATGATTTTCATTCAAATTTGAAAAAAGCGTCGTACTGCAATGGATCTTACGCAGTTACGGATGCTCAAAAGACAACGACTACACTGTACCGTTATGTAAAGAACAAAAACGCCAAACAGATCAATATAAAAGGTCAGAAAGAAAACGAACATAACAAAACCAGCTACCTGCTTAATCCGAGCCAAACAAAAGCTGTCATCGGCCAATCATCTTCGGCTTCATCATTTTCCGAATCAGAAGGCCTGTATTATATTGTTGACGCAAAAACAAATTCTGTTGAAAGCACATTTAAACCCAAGGGAAGAGCGACAATCATCGGCTTTTTGGGAGATAACAAACTTGCTCTGTCATCCTATACTAATGTTTATGTGTATGACACTGAAACCGGCAAGATAATAACTGAGTTCAATAACGATAAATACGATATAAGCCAATCGGTTGTTTGCTCAAAAGAAGGAAAGCTTTATTTGAAAGATAATAAAAACAATTATCTGTACGAGTACGATGGAAAATCAGAACCCAAAATTATTTTTGACGCAAATAAATCGGGATATGAACGTATTCGTAAGTTCTTTGTTTCTACAAACATTTCTTATATCGCTATAGATGTTCAAGACAAAGAATCTGTCGGTCATATCATTACTATCACTCCCGATACCGGCGATGTAACAACACTTCTTTCACAAAAAGACTACTATAAAATAGATGCGGTTTGCTGGTCACCCGACGACAGCGAATTGAGAATGTTGATCAATGAAACTGTTTATATTTTTGATTGTTCAACAGGGGATAACGAAACTCTGCCCGAGCATGAATGTACCGTTGTGAATCTGATCGATGTCAACGGCTCGCTTTGCGTGTTGGATATAACCGGAAAACTTGTAAAAACCGTTAAGGAAAACGACGCTTATTCCGAAGCGAAATCAATTGATCTTGATATAAACGAACCATCCTCAAAGGAGTTTTCTTTCACTTCATATCGAGATGGCGCAGGTGCCATAGAATACGGAAACTCTAAAGTATGGCTGTTTGACAGCGACAACTTTGAGATAACTGCCGTAATCAACTATCCTGCGGATATCAACACCGACACTCAACAAATAATAACTCTTTGTAACGCAGAACTGACAGCTTTCCCGCTTCTAACGCCTTCGGAAACCTGCGACTTTGCAAAGGGGATTATGTTGAAGCCGGATGAAGAAGAATAATTGATGATTTAACTTAAAACAGGAGCTTACCAAATCGGTAAACTCCTGTTTTATTTTATCCTTTTGATTTGTACACCTGTCGGATAGCCGTCTGCTGTTCCCGTTCTGTCTATCAGCGCACCGTTTTTGTCGTAGTCGGGATGAACCATTATCTCGGTATCGTCGGGGATTTTGCCGAGCTCAACATCAGACATCCTGCCGAAATGCGCGGTCGTTTCAAAGCCCTGAGCGAGCCAGAAAGAGTTATCTATCCTGCCGTCGGTCATAATCGGGCGTTCGGGCGTATCGAAGGTTCGGTTTATCCTGATCCTTTTTATTCCGTTCTTGCGGCAGACTTCGGCAACAATCGGAGCTATGTGAACAAAGGTGTGGATATAGTGGTGAGAATCCGCGCGGACGACATTGATACCCGCCTGCCTTATCCGCTTTATCTGCGCCGCAAGCTCGATAAAGACCGCCGCCTGCTCGCGTTCGGTAAGCGGGCAGGGGTTTTTTAGGTACTCTTTATGAAACCGTCCGCCGGCAACAAACGCCGAAACGGTTTTTATCTCCTCTGTCAGCGGCGCTCCCTCTGTCAGGTTAAGGTGCACGCCGATTTTGCCGGCAAATCCGAGACTCGCCGCAAGAGCTGCCGCCTCATCAAAGTACTCGCCGTTAGCCATCATCGTCGTGCCGTCGATCAGCTCTTTTTCGATCGCCTCGGCTATCGCGAGCGTGCAGCTTTTGCTCATTCCGAAATCGTCGCCGTTAATAAACAAGCTCATTTTGTGTCCTCTTGATCTCTTATCATATCGTTCAGCGCGTTCGTAAAATCGCTGAAATGCTTCGGGAAATTATTAGATCCGCTCGCGTAGAGCTTTCTGCCGCCGTTCACCTCAGCCGTGAAAATGAACTGCCACCCGTCCCTTACGCCGCGCGGGTTCGCGCCGCTGAACTTATCCCATTTGATTATCTCACATTCGTTGAGGAGGTTCATTATCTCAGCCGTGCCAATCTTAGCGCTGCCAAAAGGCACGCGCTCGTCGCCGTCCCGGTTATAGCGCAGCCTGTACAAAGTGAGCCTTGTGCTCTCCCCCTCGCAAATCAGCTCGTAGACCTCTGAGCCTCTCATACCGCTCATCGTGAGTTCAATTTTTGTAAAATCCGTGATTCGTTCCTTTGAAAACAGCATAATACCCTCGCGATTTGATTATTTTTTCTTTTTCTTAGGCGCGGGAAGCTCGGGGAGCATCGCGTTAAAAAGCTCGCAAAGGAACTCTTTATTGTCGATATCCTCAACAAGCAGCATTTCCTTTGCTCCCTCGTAGGGCAGCTCAAACGGAGCGTCGGGCATTAATTCTTTTGCGGATTTGGTGGGCTTTACAAGGAAGCGGTCGTCATATATTCCGCCGATGACCTTGCCCTGATAATAGATTATGTACTCGCCCATCATCGCCCTGTGCGTGATCTCGTCAAGCTCGGAGAGCTGTTCCAATACAAATTCAAGATACTCTTTTGAAGAAGCCATAATTACACCTCAATACTCGGTTTTTATCTCTGTGACGTTGTACGTCCTTTTGAATTCCTGCTCGTCCTTTTTAGAGCGGATAAGCATTACCTCTTTAAAACTTCCGTCTTTTTTGTCCTTAAAACCCGCGACCTTTTCACCCGTGCAGATAGAGCTGCGTATCACGGCGTACTGAGTTTCGGGGTCAAAGGGTGTGATATCAAAATGCCCGGACTTGCCAAAGCCCGAAAACCTGTGCTTTTTCATATTATCACCTCTGAACTAATTATATAAGTAAAAAAGTGTTGACCTGTGTGATGATTTGCCGATTTTTTATGGTTTCTAAAACGCCGAGAAATATCAAAAACCGCTGTAAAACAGCGGTTTTTGCTTTGGTGGAGATAACGGGGCTCGAACCCGTGACCTCTTGACTGCCAGTCAAGCACTCTCCCAGCTGAGCTATACCCCCAAATATTTCAGCGGTTCTTAAACCATATATATATTACATTATGTTTTGGGATATGTCAAGTGCGGAAAAAGATATTGATCCTTTAGTTTTTTTGAAAAATTTTTAATAAAATCGAAAAAAATCTAAAAAACTTAAAAATAACAGATTTTTTGTTAGGGTTTTGTTATAGTCGGTGTGTTATTATATAGCCACAGTCAAGGGAGACAACAAAAACAAAACGCCCTGACAAATTTCAAATATAAAGGAGATAAGAAAAATGAAAAACACAAAGGAATTCAGAAACACACAGATGATCAATACAAAGGAAATCAACTCATTCGATACAAACGAAGAAAAGACAAAGGTTTACAACGACGGCTTTGATATGACATCAAACGACAGCGAGCCCGCTCCCCTTTCAAGAGAAGCAAGACAGAAAAGGATCGCTTTCATCCAGAAGGAGAGAAAGAGAAAGGCTAAGAAGCAGAGGATCGCAGCAGCAGTCATCACCGCTACGGTAGCGGTTGCGGCAATCGCAAGCTTCTGCATCTTCGGTATCCCGATGATCAACAAGTCGGCAGGCAACGCTCCCGCTGCTACGGCATCGGCTCAGAAGGCTTCTGCAAAGAAAGCAGCCGCCAAGACACAGCCCGCAGCAAACAACCAGACAAACGACAACTCGGCATATGTTGACAATAACGGCTACACAGACAGCAACGATACTTACAACTATGTTGACAGCAACACAAACGATACAAACACAAATACAAACAACAACGACGCCAACACAAACAACAACACAAGCTACAACAACAACAATAACACAAGCACCGACGACAGCGATGCAAACGTAGTTCAGCCCTACAACAGTTCAGACGTAAACAAGGGCGGCAACGGTTCGATCGGCGACTCAAAGACCAACCCCGTTGACAATCCGAATGCGACCAAGGCTAACAACGACAACAAGGTTAACACAAACACCAACACAAACACAAATAACGATGGTGATAACGTTGTACAGCCCTTCGAGGGATAATTAAAAATCGCATTTGTGGTTTTCATTATAACATAAAAACAGCGAACCCACGGCAATATGCTTTGGGTTCGCTGTGTTTTTTATTTGATCTGTTTTAACTTTTACTGTTACCCAATAATCTGATCAGTATCTCAAGGACTTTTACATATATCCAAAGGACTGTGAACGCAAGTCCGAACGCCGCCATCCACTCGTATTTTGCGGGCATTTTGTTTTCGACAACATGCTCGATCATCGCGAAATCCGAGATAAGGAACAGCATCGCGATAAGCAGCGAGATTATCGTCAAAAGCAAAGAGACCGGGAAATTGCCGAGGATAGAAGCGACAAAGGGTCTTGTGAACGGGATGAGATATCCGATAAACGAGAAAATCGAGATACCGATCATTCCGGCAAACAAAGAGATCATTACCATATGGAACTTTTTGCTCGCCTTGATTATCCTTGTTGAATACAAGACAGCCATAACCATTACGATTACGATCGTGATAGCGAGCGCCAAAAGTCCGAGGTACTCGTAGCCGACCAGTATTGAAAAGACAAGAAACGAGATTATAAAGCCCTGGCAAAATGAATAGATCGCGCCGACCACGGGAATCGCCTTTCTTGCAAAGAAAGCAACGAGCTGGGTCACGATCGCGAGAATACTTGCACCGACAAAGAATCCTATCTGGATCCCCGACAAGACGACCCTGAAGCCTTTAAGATTCAAGTTAACCATCGCGGGCTGGTTTTTGAACAAAAGCTCGTTCATCAAGAGATAAACGAGGAGTCCTGCTACCGTAAACAGCAAAAAGTACGCTGTTTTTCCGGCGATCCTTCCGTAACCCGCCGCCTTTTCGTTATCGGCGGCTACCTCGTCGACTTTGCTCAGCCTGTTCATTACGGGATTTGAATGAAAAAACGATTTTTTCTTCTTTGTTTGAGCATTTGAGTTTGATGTTCTTAAATCGCTCATAACACACTCCATTCTCCGACGTTTTGCGTCGGTTATTATACCTCTTTTTAAGGTTTGCATAGTAATTATATCAGATTATCCACACTAAATCAATTACAATTATGACATTATTATTGTTTGAATCTCTTCAAAACTCAGAGTAAAAACAATAAAATATATTTACATTTTACACATTATATGGTATGATAATTATACAAATTTATAAAAAAGGAGCAAAATAAATGGCAATAGATCTTGTACTTGACGGAGCTTCGTCCGTAGAAACGACAAAACCCGCGGTTCCCGAAACCACAGCGGATAAAGTATTGGCGGAGGTCGAGCAGCTTACTCCCGAGGAGCAGGCTCAAATCGAGGCGTTCTCTCAGAAAATTGACATCCACAAATCCGAGATCGTTATGAACTACGGCGCGACTATCCAAAAGCAGTCGGCGTCCATAGCGACAAAGACTCTTCAGGATGTAAAAACAAAGAACACCGGCGAGGTCTCGGGACTTCTTGTAGAAATGGTCGGCGCGATGAACGGTCTTGCCGGCGGCAACGATCACAGCGGAATTATCCAGAAGTTTATGCAAAAAATCAAGGGAACGGCGATTGCGGTTAGAACCAAAAACGAAAGCGCCGAAAAAACCCTTGAACGCATTGAAAAGCAGCTCGAAGGTCATAAGCTGACTCTTCAAAAGGATATACAGATGCTTGATAACCTTTATGAAGAAAACTGGGAGACCTTTAAGGCTCTTACGCTTTATATAAAGGCAGCGGAGATCGCATCGGAAAAAGCGAGAAACGAGGAGCTTCCCGCTCTTTATGCCAAGGCAGAAGAAACCGGTCTGCCCGAGGACGCGATGAAGGCGGATGAATTTGCAAAGCAGTGCGACCAGTTTGACAAGCAGATCCACAACCTGCGCCTTACACGCACAAACTGCCTGCAGTCCGCTCCCCAGATTAAGATGATCCAGCACAACGATATGGATATGGCAATGAAGCTGCAGTCGAGTATTGTAAACACAATGCCGCTCTGGCGCAAAAAAATCGCTATGTCGATCGCTATCAACAACAATATGCAGGCTGTAGAGGCGAGCAACGCCGTTGACGACATCACAAACAGGATGCTCAAGGAACAGGCGGAGCAGTTCCATATGTCGGTCGTAGAATCGGCAAAGGCTTCTCAGAGAAGTATAATCGACGTTGAAACTATCGATTATGTAAATAAAGAGATCACAGGCGCTGTTCTCGATTATATAGCTATCGAACAGCAGGGTCAGCGCGACAGACAAAACGCCGTTCAGGTAATCGCGAACTCGGAGCGCGAGCTTGTTCAGGGTGTATTGTCCGCCGGCAACAGACAGAATATGTAATCATCTGCCGAGTGCGAATACGTACTCGGCAAAATTCAAACAACAGAGGTAATGTATGTCTAAGATTCCAAAGATTATCGGAGCATTGTTGGTCGTGCTCGGCGTAATAGGCATTATTACGACGTCAATGGCAACACCCGCTCTAATCGTTTCTATCGGCGTCAGGGCAATATCAACGCTTAGCGTTTTATCAATTGTTACGGCGTGTGTAGGCGGCGGAGTTTTTGCTTTGGGTTTTGTGCCAAACATAATCAATTTGATAAACAGTTCAAATAATCAAAAGATGATCAAAGGCAAGGTTGAAGAAAGGCAAAAAACCTTTGACGAATACGCCAAAGACAGCCTTAACCCCGAAAAGACCCGCGAACGACTTGACGACCTCAAGGAGAGCAACCGGGAGCTCACCCCGATCGTTGACAAGTGCATCAACCAAATGGACAGGATGGACAAGCTTCAGGATCGCTACAAGACCCTGATCGAAGCCAACGACGCTATTTATCTGAACGACACTATATCCGTAATTGACGACGCCGAAAAAAGGCTGTGCAGAAATATCCGCAACATAATCAACTGCTGTATTCTTGTTGAGGACGGGTCGGCTCAGCTATCGGACTTTGACAACGAAATAATAGACAAAGCGTTAAAAGAAAACGAATCCGAGCTTGAAAACGTTAATACTTTGATTCACTACGCCGTTAACTATATAAACAATTATCAGCAAAACGGCGTTACCGATATGAGCGAGCTTAAGGCATGGATCGACGTTATGAAAACATCGACCGACGACAAAAAAGATCTATCACTTAACTAAGGAGGTTGCATTTATGAAGCTTGCAAAAATACTGATTTCCGGATTACTGCTGACAACCTTTACCGTTGCTACTTTTACGGGCTGCGGCTGTACACAATACGAAACCGGAAACGAAAAAGTGTATTCATACGACGAAGCTATGACCGAACTTGAGGCGTTTAATAAGGAGATAAAACCAGATACACAAACTCCTACTATGGATATCTATGACGACGAAACAACAAACAAGGCTCTCGCAGATATCAGCACCTTCCCCATTACGACTCAGGGCGAGGGAGAAATAAACCTTGAGATCGCAGCGCCCAGCGAGCTGAGCGGCAGCGCTCCCGACGACTGGATCAACGTTGTTGCCGAACGCTTTAACAACGAAAAGAAAACCGTTGGCGGCAAAACCGTAAGCGTTACCGTCCGCAAGATCGCGTCGGGCGAGACACTGACATATATGACAGAGAGCGACTACAAGCCGCATCTTTATATCCCCTCTAACTCCGCTTGGGGCGAAATGCTCAAAGCAAAGGGGATCAATGTCGAAACATTATCCGACAAAATCTTGGGCAACACTGCGGGCATCCTTATGGAAAAGGGAACCTACGACACCTTTATTGAAAAGTATAAGGAATGCACCCTTGACAAGGTTATCGAGGCTACGCTCGCAGGCGATTTGAACTTTGCTTACACAAACCCCTATACCTCGGCAACGGGACTCAATGCTATCGCTTCAACGCTTTACGCTTTTGACAACAAAAACCCGCTTTCCGATAACGCTAAACAAAAGCTGCTTGATTATCAAAAGAAATCTCCGCCGGTCGCCTATACCACCGGAGTGCTTGTAAACCAGGCTTCAAAGGGCGTTATCAACGCAATGGTTATGGAGGAACAGGCATACACAAACAAGCCGGAGCTCAGCAACTATGTTTACACGCCGTTCGGAATCAGGCACGACCATCCGCTTTATACCTTTGATTATGTGACCTCACAGGAAAAAGAGGCGGCCAAGGAGTTTATGAACTACTGCCTGAGCGACGAGTCACAAAAGCTCGGCGAAGAAAAGGGCTTTGGCAAGCACGATGATTACAAAGGTCAGAACACGGGCCTTGACGGCAAGGGCTACCTTGCGGCTCAGACGATTTGGAAAAACGCCAAGGACGGCGGCCAGCCGATCATCGCTGTATTTGTAGCTGACGTTTCGGGTTCAATGGACGGCACCCCGATCAGCAAGCTGAAAGAATCGCTGCTCGCGACAAAATCATACATCACTTCTTCAAACTACATCGGACTTGTATCGTACGCGACAAACGTACACATTGATTTGCCAATAGAAAAATTTGACGAAAAGCAAAAGGCGTACTTCTCCGGCGCGGTCAAAAACTTTGCCGTAGAGGACGCGACAGCTACCTACGACGCTGTGCTAGTCGCAATGAAGATGATAATGGACAAGAAGGAAGAGATCCCCAACGCAAAAACAATGCTCTTTGTTCTGTCGGACGGCGAGCAAAACAGAGGCTATAGTCTTGACCGTATCGCTCCAATCGTCGGCGGTCTTAAAATCCCCGTTTACACGATCGGATACAATATCAAGGACGATTCAAGAGAGGCAAAGGAGCTTACGAGGCTTTCAAACATCAACGAAGCCGCGATGATAAACGCCGATTCCGAAGGACTTATCAATCAGCTCCGTAACCTGTTTAATACTCAGCTTTAATAATTTGTTTTATGACCTTAAAAACCCCCGGCGGAATCTATCCGTCGGGGGTTTGCTGTAAAATATAACTGTACGCTTATATGCTGTCCGTTTTATTATTTTGAGTGACATTTTAAAATATATGTGGTATACTGGATTTGATACAAATACTGAGGGTAAATGATCCCTCGACGGCGGCGTAGTTTTTGACACGACTGCCGAGTCAAAAACTACGGACAGTCGCACATCGGTACGGAAAACACAAAAACGCCTGCACGGTATGTGCGGCGGCGAAGTTAAAGCAGAAAGTAAAATCGGCGAGGGAACCGTACGACAAAACTCAGCAAAGCTATACGCAAACCTTGATTTCCGCAATGATCAAGAGCCTTAAAAAGGTCGGCGCGGAAAAGGTACTCAACAAAAGCTACAACGCTATCTCGATCAACCCGAAAATGCTCGACTGCGACTACTTCCGCTTTAAGGAGCTCGATCCCGGCGCGGTAAACGCCTATGAGTGCGAGTATATGAGCCAGTACTACTGGGCGGATTTTTTGTATAACGGGTTGGATGATTAATGAGTTGAAAAAACTTGTTATGATATAATTTACATATGATCGAATTGTGATCAACACAAGAAAAGGACGGTCGGCGTGAAGGTCTTTGATTTTGACAACACTCTTTACAGAGGCGAAAGCTCCGTTGAGTTTTCGTTCTATATGATCAAACACAATAAGAAGATATTGCTGCATGTGCCGGTGATTCTGTTTAGCCTGATCGGATATAAATTGTGCCTGCTGAAAAAGGAAAGGCTCGAAACGATCATCAATAATTTTTTCGCCGCTGTTTTGGATAACACGGAGTCTTACCCCGAATTTATAAGGCAGTTTTGGGAGACGCGCACCGATAAGCTTTACTCGGATATGCTCAAGCTGATCGAGCCCGATGACGTTATTATCTCAGCCGGCCCGATAATTCTGCTCGATGGTATCCGCGAAATACTTAACACGGAAAACATCGTCGGTACGGAAGTTGATTTGGAACGGAAACGAATCACTTGGTTCAACTTCGGAGATAACAAGGTCAAACGTTATAAGGAGCTTTACGGAGACAGAAAGATCGACGCGTTTTATACCGATTCTTACAATGACAAGGATATGATGGATATATCCGATGAGGTTTTCATTGTTAAAAAAGGCGTTCCTTTCAAAAAACAATAAGTGTGACTGCAACAAACCCCTGCCAAATCAACTATCGGCAGGGGTTTTGTAATGCAGTTTATTTTATGAATTTTTTGATATGAGCTATGTCTTCGTTATGGAACAACTTGCAAAAGTGAGCCAACAGCTTTTCGTACGATTCTTCGGGGGAACAGCTGTAAACTTTATTGGTAAAGCTGTTGCCCATAAAAGTCTCGGGCGTTGAATACTCTGCAACTCCCCACCCGTATGGGTTGCCGAATTTATCCTTCATATACACGAAGTCGCTGATGGTGACGTAGCACTGCGCCTGAAGTCTGGTGATTATCGTATCAAAACCCTTGTTGCCGCCCTTTTTATAGTTGCCGAGCTGCTTTAGCCGCTTTGAAATAATCGGGGCGTTACCCTCTACCAAATCATAGAGTTGCTTATCTCTATACGGCACAAGCCCGTCGTCGTAGCGCGCGTCAAGGTCGTAACCGTCGCGGCGGTAATTGGCAAAATCAGGGAACCATTTTGGGCTTATATAGCAAGCCTTTTTTTCAAAAAATTTGCCGTAGGCGCAGCGGGTTTCTTGAATAACGGGACCTTTCCATTCCCACGCGCTCCACTCGCCTGTATCACCGTGCCACCAGCATTCGCGCGTGATATGCTCCTCGATCGAGAACCCTTCTATTGAGTTTTCAAAAAACGGCAAAAAACCGTATTCATCAATAACGTCTATCAAATCAGATCTACTGCTTATGATAAAATTTCCGAATGACATTTTCTCACTTCTTTTTTAGGAATTTTCAGGAAAAGAAAACACCCGAAAGCCACATAAATAGCAGCTTTCGGGCTTGGCGGAGGACAAGGGATTTGAACCCTCGCGCCGCGTTAGCGACCTACTCCCTTAGCAGGGGAGCCTCTTAACCACTTGAGTAATCCTCCGTATGGTAAAGTAAGTTGTTTTATTAAATTGGCGGAGAGAAAGGGATTCGAACCCTTGGTCCCTTGCGGGATCACTAGTTTTCAAGACTAGCTCCTTAAACCACTCGGACATCTCTCCGCGTTTGCCGTTTCAGCAGAATTTATTTTATCATATAGCCCTTGTTTTGTCAATACTTTTATTTCTTTTTACTTGACAAAGAAAGTACTTTACGGTAGAATTAATAGAGTTGAATATAATATTTGTCTCAGTAGCTCAGTTGGATAGAGCGTTCGCCTCCTAAGCGAAAGGTCGGGGGTTCGAATCCCTTCTGGGACGCCAAAAAAAGCAGGTGCCGCTCGGCGCCTGCCTTTTTGTCACAGAAGGGATTCGAACGGGCGTTAAAAAAACGTCACAGTGTGACGTTTTTAGCCCGACGAGCAGCTGAAACTTTTATTTTCTCACACGCCGCAACAAGCGAGCAGAAAGCTTTCGAAAGTGGGAACGTACTTCTGGGACGCCAAAAAAAGCAGGTGCCGCTCGGCGCCTGCTTTTATTTGTCCAGACACAATAAGGCTGCCGCAAATCGAAAGATTTTACGGCAGCCGCTTTATATTATATTCAGTTGATCAAATAATTTTAAGATCCTGTAAGCCCGCGAGAACATACATAACTACAAACAGAGCTACGATCACAAATAATAACGGATTGATCTCTTTTATTTTTCCCCTTGCGATCTTGACGATTATATAAGAGATAAATCCAAATGCCATACCGTCTGTGATCGAGTAGAAGAAAGGCATTCCGACTACCGTGAAGAAGCACGGGAACGCGGTCTCGAGATCGCCCCAGTCAATATCCTTGAGCGATGAGCACATCATTATACCGACTATAATGAGCACAGGGGTTGTAGCGCACCTCGGTATAAAACCGACTATGGGAGTAAGGAACATTGACAACACAAAGCACAGTCCCGTGACCATTGAGGTCAGACCGGTTCTGCCGCCCACGGCTATACCCGCGGTCGATTCAATATAGGTCGAAACGGTTGAGGTTCCGAAAACAGCGCCCGTTGTCGTTGCGAGAGCGTCCGCCATCATAGCGTTCTCCATCTTTGGAAGATGACCGTTTTCATCAAGGAAACCGGCTTTGTCGGCGGCACCGATAAGGGTTCCGATAGTGTCAAACATATCAACAAGTATCAGGGTGATAAGCACCGCGATGACCGAAGCGATAGGAGCGCTGAACAACGCGCCGAAACCCGTGAAGCATTTGCCGAACATTGAAAAGTCGATGTTCGGGACCCATGACTCAGGCACTACTATTCCCATATCAAAGCCAAAAACAAAATGGGCGATATTACCGATACCGGCTGTTAAGATCATACCGATAAATATAGCGCCGGGAACCTTTTGAATAACAAGAATGGTGATGATTATCAAACCGATAAGTGCTACAATTACCTTTGGAGAGGAAAAAGCAGCGAGGTCGACCGTTGTGCCGTTGCCCTGGATAACGATACCGGATTCCGAAAAACCGATCAGGGCAATAAACATTCCTATTCCTGCCGAAATCGCCTTTTTTAAGGACAATGGTATCGCCTTTACCATCGCCGTCCTTGCGCCGGTTACAGTAAGGATGATAAACAACACGCCTCCGATAAATACCGCGGCAAGAGCAGCCTCCGCCGGAAGCTTAAAGCCAAGGCAAAGAGTATAGCCGAAAATGGCGTTCAATCCCAAGCCCGGCGCCTGCGCCAAGGGATAATTTGACAAAATACCCACGAGCCACGTTCCTATAGCGGCGGCAATGCAGGTTCCTGTGACAACAGCGGAATCGGGCATAATAAAATACGGATCAGGTTTATCAACTGTTCCCAAATTCAACGTACCGACAAAATCCGGGTTCAAAAAGATGATGTACGCCATTGTGAAAAACGTTGTAAGTCCGGCGACAATCTCGGTTCTGACGGTAGTGCCGTTCTCTTTCAGATGAAAAAGTTTTTCCAAAAGATGTCCCTCCTCAAAATATTTTAAAAATATCTATTCATTGACTATTATAATAAAAAAACAAGAATTTTATCTTATTTATTAGAATTATTGCGCAAGTTATCGAAAAATATATTAAATTAAAGATTGCCAAATTAAAAAAACATGTTATAATGTATATACTGACCATTTGAAAGGATTGATAAAATGAAATTAAAGTTGATTGCAGCGGCGCTTATTGCCGTTATGTGTATAATCCCCGTTGCCGGATGCGGATGCAACAGTGAGGAATCTTCATCAAAGACAGAGTCATCTCAGGCTACAACAGCAGCACAGGTCGCTAATAACAACTACTCGGTAGCCGGCGTATCCTTCACAAGCAAAGTTGACATCAACAATTACATCAAGGGCGACGCCATTGATATGGATAAGCTTGCCGCCGATGAAGGCTATGAAAAGACAGACAAGCCCGCAACCTGGACTATCGCCAATAACGGCGTGCGTTATACCGTTGCGCTCTCTGATCTGGTAAACGGTGTTTACACAGGCGTTGCAGTCACCACCGCTACAATGGACAGCAAGCGCGTGACAGTAACGACACGCTACGCTTTGGTCAACAAGGATAAAATGTATACCTATAATAAAGCAAAGATCCCATTTAAGGGTATTTTGCTTACTGTATTCGCTTTTGAGAACGCTCCGACCTCCACAAACAAGGATCCGTTCATCGGAAAGTTTGACCAGTACAAGAACAAACAGGGAGATTATTATATTCCTCCCGAGGACAAGACCGCCGCAACAGGCGAAGCTAAACCCGCGGCGACAACAAAGGCTGCCGGTTCGGATAATTCCGAAGCTCCCAAAAAGGCCGAATCATCAGAAAAGGCTGAATAAAACAAAATAGTTTTGAATTCAGAGGATGCGCGTTGCGCGTCCTCTTTTTGCTGTTTTTTAGTTTTTTTAAATAATTTTAAAATTCGTTGTTTTTTGTAAGGGTTTTGTTATAGTCGGTATGTTATAGTATAGACAAGCTCAGAGGGAAAACAAAAGAAAATCACAAATCCCCTGACAAATATCTAAAATAAAGGAGACAATAACAATGAAAAAGACAAACATAAAGACAAAGGTAATCGCAGGAATCATGGCAGCAATTTGCTCAGTATCGGCAATCGGAGCTATCTCGGCGGTAAGCGCCTCCGGCTACGACTGGGACTACAGAGCAGACAGCACAGCCGCAAAAATCAGCTGCACATATGACTTCAAGACAAACAAATATACATTCAAGGCTGTAGGCCAGTTCGCAGGAACAACAAACGCAGTTCTCAAGTATGCGACCATCGACGGCAAGTGGCACAATGTACCCATCCGCTTCACAACAGACAAGGCGCTCAACGTAACCGGCAAGCAGACCGGCAAGGAGTACATCACCAATAACAGATATTCCGGTTAAGACTATCACAAGACTCTATCAAAAAATCAATTAGCCATCCACTCATTTTTCATAAATAACCTCTGCCTATGAAAGGTAACAAAACGCGAAGCGCGGGGAGCCATCACTCTCCGCGTTTTGCTTTTTGCAAATATTTTGATTTAGATATTGAAAAAGAAAAACATTTGTGTTATAATATATCCCGTTGCAAGAAAAATAACGTATTTGGGCCATTAGCTCAGCCGGGAGCCCGAGTGGGTAGCTTACGCACCCCAAAACAATTTACAATTTCATACAATAGACAAGGGCCATTAGCTCAGCTGGGAGCCCGACTGGGTAGCTTACGCACCCCAAAACAATTTACAATTTCATACAATTGACAAGGGCCATTAGCTCAGCTGGGAGAGCGCCAGGTTCGCAATCTGGAGGTCAGGGGTTCGATCCCCCTATGGTCCACCACCGCCGCCCGAGTTTGCTCGGGCGGTATTTCTATTATATTATTAACATCCCGATAAATCGGAATATAATGGAGGAAAGATGATAGATCAGAAAATCAAAAAGCTTTTTGAAGGGGTTGGACTGGGAAACGTTGAGTACCCCATCGAGTCTGTTTCCGGTGGATTCCTGCACAGAATGTATAAGGTTCGCGCCGGCAAGAGAACTTATGCAGTTAAACATCTCAATCCGGTTATTATGAAAAGACCCGACGCTATTTCTAATTTCACAGCAGCGGAAAAGCTCGAAAAAATGATTGAAGATGCCGGTATCCCGATTGTAGCTGCATTATCTTTTAACAACAAGATGCAGGAAGTTGACGGAGATTATTTTTACATTTTTGACTGGCATAACGGACAAACGACTGATTGGTATCATATTAAATCCGATCAATGCCGACAAGTCGGAAGTATACTCGGGAAGATGCACTCGCTGGATATGAAAACAGGAATAGCAACCGACATTGAAGAAAGCAAAATAGATTTCGACCTGTATGTTAGCAAAGCGAAAGAAATGGATCCTGAACTCTTTCTGCTTCTTGCTGAAAGCAAAGAATTGTTACAATATGCCGAAGATGAGTTGAACAAAGCAAGGAAGCTTTTACCCGATATTGTCTGCATCTCGGATGGTGATATGGATCCGAAGAATGTGATGTGGGAAAACGGTCAACCTCTCGTCATTGACCTTGAATGCCTCGCATACGAAAACCCGATTTCAGATGCGTTGCAGCTTTCCCTTCAATGGTCGGGCGTCACGATTTGCAATATAGAGCTTAACCATATACATGCTTTCTTCGATGGCTATCTCAGCGCATACGACAACGGCTTTCACAAATATGCTGATGTATTTGGGCTTGGCTACACATGGCTTGAATGGTTCGAGTACAATTTGAAAAGAACTCTTGACAATTGTGCCGGCGATGAAGAAAAAGAGATGGGCTTCAAGGAAGTCAAGAACACACTTGCTCGTATCCGCTGTCTAAATGAAAACGAAGCGGATATTAGACGTCATTTGGCGGTGTTGTAACATAAATTCTGATTTGTTGTTTTAGAGTATAAAAAGTTAAAGCCCGCCTGCTCACACTTGGTGAACAGGCGGGTAAATTTTATGCCGTAATCGGAATACTCTCGCTTTCTTCCAAACCGAGGAAAAACTGTCGGATATTCATATTCAGCTCTACATTCAGTTCATAGTTGCGGTAAACGTCAACGCGTTTGATCATCGAATTGACGATCATTTTCTTCGCCTCAATAGAAGTGCTGTCGTACAGGCTCGACCAAGAAATGATCTCGTCGTATTGTTCGTTGAGGTCTTTGATAAGGCTCTTTGAAGATTCGACCTCGCTCTCCGCTTTCTCACATTGAGCTTTTAGCGATTCGCATTTTATTTCGGAATCCTCGACAAGTCCTGCCAACATAGATTGTGAAAAGGCACTTTCACCTTGAATCGACTTCACAACCTCCGCTTTCAGTTTGTTCAGCTTTTCAAGCTCTTTGGCATACTCAGACTGAGTGCGTTTGAGGTTGGCTTTTCTGACAGTCAGTTCCTCCTTGTATCGTGAATTGATTATGGTGCTCTTGGGGACGCCCTTAATGCGGTCAAAGATTTCCTTTACGAGTTTCTCTACCATACTGTCGAGCTTGTGTTGTATATATGCAGACTGACCTTCACACGGTGTTATCTTTCTTGTCTTTCCGTAACAGACGTAGCGAACTCGGGGCTTTTTAACCTTTGTTCCGTCGACTTTCGTATAATACTTACTTGCCGTGGATAGGTGCAGCCTCGCTCCGCAGTGACCGCAGAATACATTGCCCGACAACAGCGCATTTCCTTTCATATTCAGCGGTACACGCGGTGTATTTTTCAAAACATCAGCTCGTTGCCGCAGAATCTCTTGTGCTCTGTCGAATTGCTCCTGAGATATGATTTGTAGTTCGGGGATAAACGGAGAACGGCTGTCGCCGCTTCGCAGATAACCCGTGTAGGTCGGATTGTGGAGTACGTTTCGGATGGTGTTGTACGACCAGCGGTTGCCCGTGGGGTTGGCATAGCCGCCGTTGTTCAGAAAATTAGCAAGTCTTTGGATGCCTATACCTTCTTTGGTATATTTATCGAAAATCAAGCGGACGATTGCAGCGTCTTCTTCATTGATTTTCAAATCATAAAGCTCGTGCTTGCGCTTGTTCAGTCTGCCGCTTTTGACAAGCTCGTAACCGAGCGCCGCGTTGCCGCCTTTGTAGTGTCCTTCTTCTACCATTTGACCGAGGCTGGTGCGTGTACGGATAGATGTCTTTTCGCTCTCACCATCAGCCTGCCAAAAGCGGATATAGTTGAGCAGCTTGTCGATATGGTTATCAAAACGCTGTTCGCCCTCCTGCGTGCTCCAGACCTGAATACCGTTTTTGACGAACCACTCGACAACGAACGGTGTTTCGTCGGCGATACGTCCGATTCGGTCAAACATAAATACAAGCAGGATATCGAACTTGCCCTTGCGGGCAAGCTCTTTGATAGCCTGTATTTTGTCACGGTTTTCGGCACGGATCTTGTGTCCCGAAACGCCGTCCTCTTGTTCTTCGTGTACGATCGTCCAGCCCATTTTGTCGGCAAAGCGGTGGCAGGCTTTGCGCTGCATTGGGATATCCGCTTCATTATTGTTGTCGTAATCCACCTGCTTGTCCGTCGATACTCGGTACAAACAGCAAACTCTGTTTTTCTCCATTACGATACCTCCTTTTTGATACCCTCATTTTATCAACAGATTGATCGCTCCGACAAATGTACGAGGTATCTGCGCAGGTGAGCAAAATATCCCTGATATTCCCGAACAAGTCGGTATTAGGTTCTTTTGCAAACGAGATACAGACGCGGTGTCCGTCGATAAAACGGTACTGCTTGGTGTGGTCATTCATATCGGTTTTCATTTATCTCACCTCTCCCTGTCACGCTGGCGGCGCAGATATTTGTTGTAATGCTCAACTGCCTTTACGATAAAATCTTCGGCTTGTTTGTCTGTGTAGTTCTTCGGGAAAAAGGCTCTCACACGGTCGGCAGGGATTTTCAGCATTTCACGCTGATTTGGCTTCTCTGTTGCCATCAGCTTGTCAACATACTGCATTGTGAGTGTTCCGTTGTGCATTTCCTTGTGCATATGAAACGCCTGTGAATAGGACGGCGTGCAGTCGTCACGCTCGATAATATCCAGCAGATAATACTGCACATTAACACTGAGGTAGGACAATTCTACACCGACGGAAAAGGCGATCTTGCCCTCATCCATCAGTTCGAGCAATTCGGGAATGAGATTTGTTAAGCGGATATAACGCTGTACAGTTTTGTAACTCTCGCCGGATTTTTCGCCAATAATTGCGGTTGTGCGTCTATCGTCTGACTTTGAGACAATTTGTCCCGAAGTTAGATCGTTACGCTTACCTTGATGATTGAGCGCGTCTGCTTTCAACTTGTACGCAAACGCCTTCTCCGACGGCAGCAAATGCTCACGGTGGAGATTGCTGTCCACCACCATAATCGCCGCTTCGTCACGGCTGACGGGACGAATAAAGGCAGGGACTTCTGTGAGTCCTGCCTTCTGTGCCGCACGAAAGCGGCGGTGTCCGGATATGATTTCATACTCATCTGTTGTACCTTCAAGCGGTCGGACGATCAACGGCGTCATAATGCCCTGCTGTTGAACGCTCTCGATTAAGCTATTCATTTCTTTGTTGTCGAGCACCTGATAAGGGTGGTCTCTGAATTCGTGTAGTTTGTTGATTGATATATTGGTCATCGTTCATAACTCCTTTGTTTCGTTTTGTTTTGGTGATAATATTTGTACTTGTATCTGCCTTGCTCCAGTTGCTTTTCCTGTTCTATCAAAGCACGGAGCCGAGGCACTTTGTTTTCAATGCGCTCACAGATTTTGAGCTGCTTGCGCAAGGGTGTTAGCTTTTTAGTGATTTCTTTGCATTGTCCTTTAAGGGAATTATCCTCCTCGGGTGTTTTCGCTCGGCGGATTTGATTGCGGAGTTGCTGCCGTTCGGCTTCATAACTCTCAATCTTCCCAACAATCTCTGCTTTGCACTCCACAAAATCCTCCGCAGAGATAATGAATTGATCGCAGAGGAAATGGTATTCTTCGAGAGTTCGGTCAAGGTTGATAATTTCTGCTCTCAAATCAGGCGACAGCGGACGGTAATCGGCTTTCTTGATATTCGAGCCCGTGCAGATCTTAGCGATAGTTATAATCAACTCAAACAGCGAGGTAATCAGGTCAGGCGTATGCTCCTTTTCGTAATTTCGTATAACCAAAATCAACGGCGTTCTGCGGACTACAGGTCTCGGCGTGTAGAAATCCATAAAGTATCTGTCCTCGTGTTGAGTGCGCAGGCGAGTTAAGATAGCTTGCCTTGAATAAACCTTACCGAGACTGCTGATTCTCACAGGCTTTTGCCAATCAGGAGCAACAACAGACGGATGCTCATATTTGAAGTTTCTCACAAACTTGTAACCGAGTGAGCGCAGATAAACTTCAAAGTCCACCGGGTTACAGGTATTTGCAAGCGCTTCATCAACGTCCTTACGAAGCATATCTTTGTGCGGCAGCTGTCCGCTTTTCCGTATCCAAAACGCTTTATCGCCGCCGTAGAACGGAGCGTTTTCAATCACGGATTTACCGTGTTCTCGGCAGACCTCGTCGGAAATCTCACGCAGCTTGTAGTGGTCGGAAATATGATTTTCAAACTTCCGTCCCGTGCGGAAGGAAACGCTGTTCAGGACAATGTGATTATGAAGATGGTCGGTGTTTAGGTGCGTCGTGACTACGATCTCATAATCATTGCCCCACATTCGCCTTGCAGTTTCCACGCCGATACGGTGCGCCTCTTCGGGTGTGACCTCTCCTGACTGAAAGCTCTGATAACCGTGATACGCTACATTGCCACCGAGCTTACCGTAACGTCGCTTGGTGGTCATCATCTGCTCATAGGCTCGTTTCTTCGTGCAGTTAATTCCGCTTACATACATCGTTTGATCTGTCTTGTCGCCGTTCTCGACGTATTTGAGAGCGGTGGCTAAATCATCATCGAGGTATTTGCTGTCCGTAGTCTTATCAGGGTTTTGAGCATAGTTGATAACGTCCTTTAGCTGTCCTTTGACGGGCCAGAAGCCTGTGGTTGCCACGTTATCATCTCCTTGCGAATCTGTGTAGTTGTGGATTTCTCCGGCAAAAGTAGGCGCTGTTGAATTTCGTCTACGACTTCAAGCAGCTTTCGCTCGGTTTCAGGTGATACCTTATCCGCAACCTCGTCACACAAGCGGCAGAGCATTTGGTAGAAATGAAAAAAGACATCAGGCAGCACCCTCCTCGGTGCATAACCTAATGCCCTTTGTCTGATATATTCAGATTG
>CADBXH010000004.1 GCA_902798605.1 uncultured Ruminococcus sp.
TATTATTGCTGTCGACGATGCACGCGCCCACCTGAGTATTTGGATCCTTGCTGCGCTTTGCTGCAAGCAGAGCCACGCCCATAAAGTATTCGTCCCAGGTTATATAATCTTCACGTTTCATAATCGGTCACCTCTGTTTTTTGTCAATAATATCTTAACTTCATATATTATAACATACTATGTTGCTTTTTGAAAGTATTTATAGGTCTGTTTGGAAAAAATATTTTTATAAATATTGATTTTTATTGACAAAAGGTGTATTATGACGTTACGTTAATAAAATGGGGAATTGTGTTTCCCTGTCTGTTTATTTTTCAGCAGAGGGTTGGATATGAAGATTATTATTGTAGGATGCGGAAAGGTAGGAACTTCGATCGCCAACGAGCTTGACTCCGAGGGACATCAGCTGAGGCTTATTGATACCAACAAGTCAGCTGTGGTAAGGCTTTCCGATTCTATTGACGCGATGGGCATCGTAGGAAACGGCGCGGTTTATGAAACGCTTTCCGAAGCAGAGGTATCATCGGCTGATCTTGTTATCGCCGCGACGGCGCGCGATGAGGTCAACCTTTACACCTGCCTTTTGGCAAAGAACTCGGGAGCGAAGAACACCATTGCAAGGGTGCGCAATCCCGAATACACAAACGATCTGTTCAGGGTAAAGGACGCGATGGGACTTTCTATGTCGATCAACCCGGAGCTTACGGCGGCGCTTGAAGTCAGCCGTCTGCTCAGGTATTCCGGAGCGCTTGAGATCGACAGCTTTTCAAAGGGAGCTGCCGAGCTTATCAAGGTCTGTGTTCCCGAGGGCTCGATAATCGCCAATAAAGAAATCAGCAAGATAGATGTGATCTCGAGCAAGGTAAGGATCTGTACGGTCGAGCGCGGCGATGAGGTGTATATCCCGAACGGCGACTTTGTTATCAAGGCGGGCGACAAGATCTCGATAGTCGCAAAGCCCGAGGCCGCCGCCAAGTTCTTCAAAAAAGCCGGTATTTCCATCGGCAGATGCCGCGACGTATTTATTCTCGGAGGCGGAAGGATCTCATTTTACCTTGCGCAAAAGCTGCTCAAATCGGGCGTCAGCGTAAAAATCATAGAGCGAAATACCGCTCGCTGTGAGGAGCTTGCCGACGCGCTTCACGACGCGGTCATAATAAACGGCGACTGTATGGATCAGGAGCTTCTGTTCAGTGAGGGAATTGAGCACGCCGACGGCGTTGTGGCGCTTATGGACTATGATGAGGAGAACATCCTAATCTCGATGTATATCAAAAGCGTTTCAAAAGCAAAGGTTATCACAAAGGTCAACAACAATTCATTTGATAATATTATAGATAAGCTCGAGCTCGAGAGCGTTATAAACCCAAAGGGCGTTGCCGGCGAGTACATCGCGCGTTACATCAGAGCGATGCAAAACTCAATGGGCAGCAACGTAGAGACGCTTTACAGACTTCACGAGGACAGGGTAGAGGCGCTGGAGTTCAGAGCCAAAGCGTCAACAAGAGTCGCGGCGATTCCGCTTGCCCAGCTGAACTTGAAAAATGATCTTCAGGTCATCTGTATTTCAAGAAGAGGAAAGGTCATTCTTCCCACAGGAAAGGACTGCATTTTGCCCGACGACAGGGTGGTAGTAGTCACAAAACACAAGGGCTTGAGCGACCTTGACGATATTGTCGGCAGGCGTTGATTTTGGATTATGAATAAACGTATCATTGTTTATATTCTCGGATGGGTGCTCATTGTAGAGGGTGTCGCAATGCAGGTCTGCACGATAACATCCGTTATCTATCACGAGCACGAGGGAATGTACTTTTTGATCACGGGCGGCGCAAGCGTTCTTGTTGGCTTTGTCTGTGTCAAGTTCAAGAAAAAAAAGAATATGGTGCTGTACCAAAAGGCGGGCTTTGTAGCGACCGCGCTGAGCTGGATAGTGCTCTCGCTGGTCGGCTGTCTGCCGTTTTGGCTCAGCAAAGAGATACCGCACTTTACCGACGCGCTGTTTGAGACCGTATCCGGTTTTACCACGACCGGAGCTACCATTTTGGTCGAGGTCGAACAGCTAAGCCACGGTATGCTGATGTGGCGCAGCCTTATGAACTGGCTGGGCGGTATGGGCGTTATCGTGTTCCTGCTCGCGCTTATCCCAAAGCTCGGCGGCCAGCAGAACATCAACCTGATGAAAGCGGAAAGCCCCGGTCCGATAATCGGCAAGGCGGTTCCGCATATGCGCGCCTACGCCGCACTGCTTTACGGTATTTATTTCGGGCTGACCGCGTTGGAGTGCATACTGCTGCTCATCGGCGGAGTCGATTTTTTTGACGCTATCAACACCAGTTTTGCCACCGCGGGCACGGGCGGCTTCGGCGTCAGGAACAACAATATGGCGGCGTATGAGGGTTATTACCTGCAAACGGTCATCGCTGTGTTTATGATGCTGTTCGGCATCAACTTCTCGTTTTATATCCTGCTTATCGCGCGCAAGTTCAAGCAGGCGTTCAGGATCACCGAGCTGTGGTTTTACCTGGGTATCATCGCGGTGTCCACTATTGTGATCGGTTCTGTTATAATACCGCGCTATCATTACGATGTTCACGAGGCGTTCCACCAGAGCTTCTTCTATGTTTCTTCGATTATGACGACCACGGGCTTTGGTATAGGCGACGTAAACGACTGGCCGATGCTTGCCAAGGCGATAATCGTAATTATCACTTTTATCGGCGCGATGGCGGGCAGTACCGGCGGCGGATTCAAGGTTTCGCGAATCGTTTTGCTCGCGAAAGAGGTAAGGAAGGAGATCAAGCTCCTTATCCATCCGCGCAATGTCCGCACCGTTAAGATGGACGGCAAGGCTGTTGACCACAATGTTATGCGCACAACGTCGGTTTTCCTTGTGCTGTATATGATGATTTTTATATTCAGCTTTTTGCTTGTTTCGATAGAGGGCAGGGACTTTTTGACGAGCTTTACCTCGGTAGCGGCGACGCTGAACAGCACCGGCCCGGGCTTGTCGCTTGTAGGTCCGGTCGGCAATTACGCTATGTTTAGTGACTTTTCCAAGTTTGTTATGATGTTTGATATGCTCGCAGGAAGGCTTGAGATCTTCCCGATGATAATGATATTTATTCCGTCTATCTGGAAAAAAGTATAGTAAAAGTATAGTAAAAAAGGGCGTTTTTTGCGCCCTGTTTTACTTTATAAAGAATATTTGTATTTGAGTTATGAAAAAGATTTTTGTTGCGATATTACTGATAATGACCGCAGTGCTTATTCCTGCCTGCAAGCCGGCTGAAAGTAAAGTCAGCGAGAGCGTTTTTGCAATGGACACATATATGCAGCTCGATGTTTACGGAAAGCAGGAGAGCCTTGATAAGCTGAAAAGTGAGATCGAGCGGCTCGATGGCCTGCTGTCGTCAACAAACGAAAAAAGCGATATTTACCGCGTAAACCAAAGCGGGACCGCAGAGGCGAGCGAGGATACCGCAAGCCTTGTAAAAAGGTCGCTCGAGCTTTGCAAGCAGACAAACGGCAGCCTCGATATTACGGTTTACCCTATCGTGGAAAAGTGGGGGTTTATCAGCCAAAACTACACGATACCCTCAAAATCTGAGCTGAACGCGCTGCTCAAAAACGTAGGGTACGACCGCGTTAAATCCGACGGCAAAAAAATAACCGTGCCAAGCGGCTGTAAGCTCGACTTGGGCGCGGTCGCAAAGGGTTATGCCGCCGACAGGGCAAAGGAGATACTTAATGACGAGGGAGTCGATTCCGCGCTGCTGAACCTCGGCGGAACGGTGCTTGCTTACGGAAAAAAGCCGAACGGCGAAAACTGGAAGGTCGGCGTTACCGACCCCGAGAATACAGATGAATATATAGGCGTTATCGAGTGCGCCGACAAGATCGTTGCCACCTCGGGCAATTACGAACGCTACTTTGAGCAGGGCGGTAAGAGATATTGCCATATAATCGACCCTAAAACCGGTTATCCCGTTGATAACGGTATTGCCTCGGTAACGGTCATTTCAAATGACGGCACAAAAAACGACGCGCTGTCGACCGCGCTGTTCGTTATGGGCGTTGATAAGGCAAAAGAGTTTATAAAAGCCGACGGCAGCTTTGACTGCGTTATCCTGACCAATGACAAAAAGGCGTTTGTTACGGAAGGGCTGAAGAACGGCTTTAGTTTGAAGAACAGAGAGTATGAAATAATTATTGTATGAAACTGATTTAAAGGCTCCCCCAAAGCACAACTGTGCGCTGGGGGAGCCTTTAAATTTATCCTATTTATTACAAATTCCAATCAGGGATGTATTCCTCCGACGCCGAGGACATATCCTGCGTGAAGCCGTCGAGGTCGAGGTTTAACAGCACGCGCTTGACCTTTTCGTACTCGCGTTTTGTGAGCTTTCTGCCGAGCTTAGGGTCGCTTCTTGCCTCGCCCCACGGAACGTACTGGCACATCAGGCTCACCATTATCTGTTTGCCAAACTCGCGCTCAAGGATATTGAGCACCTCAATGCTGTTTTTTGTGTGAGCGGGAAGAATGAGCTGGCGGACTATAACGCCCTTTTGCATTATCCCGTCATCGTCAAACTTCGGCAGACCGACTTGGAATATCATCTCTTTGATCGCGGCGAGCGCGGTGTTGACGTAATTCGGAGTCGATGACAGCTTGACCGCGAGTTTGTCGCTGCTGTATTTAAAGTCGGGCAGGTAAATATCAACCAAGCCTTTGAGCGTATTCAGTATCTTGGGCGAGGTGTAGCCGCTGCAGTTGTAAACAACGGGCACGGCGGGTCTGTAAATCTTCAGGCTCTCGGCGACAGCGGGCGCAAAGTGGTCGGCGGTCACGAGGTTGATGTTGTGCACGCCCTCTTTTTCGAGCTCCTTATAACATTCGGCGAGCATATCGGGCGTCAGGGTAATACCCTGAATCTGTGACGATATCTCGTAATTCTGGCAGAATTTACACCTCATAGTACAGCCCGAAAAAAACACCGTTCCGCTGCCCTTTGTGCCGCTGATACACGGTTCCTCGCCGAAATGGGGCGCGATCCTCGCCACCACAGGCAGGGTCCCCGCCTGGCAAAAGCCTTTTCCGACGTGTTCGGTCCTTATCGCTCCGCATTTGCGCGGGCATATATCACAAATCATAATATCACCGCATATATTCTACCACATTCACGCGTGATAATAAAGGCTAAACGTCAAAAAATGTGAGATAATCCTCAATTATATAATCAAGCTCGGACAAATCGGTGTCCATCTCGTTAAGCAAAGAGACGAGCTTGTTCAGGTTGCCCTTGTCATTGCCCATATCGGAAATATGCCGCACGCTTTTACCGCGGTCAAACACCTCTATCCCGTAGGAATCCCGCAAACCGTTCTTCTCCAAATAAAGCTTGTACTCCAAATGATCACGCTCTCTGTGAATTAATTTCACATAAATATTAGCACTATAATTCTTTTAAGTCAATAAAAATAAGTGAAGTTTTTTAACTTCTCCTATGTGCACAAAAAGTTGAGGGCATATTGTTTGTAATATACAAAAAAGCTGAGGGATATATTGATTGTTCCCTTTTGTTGTTGTATAATCAAAACACGCGGAGGTCGTTAGCCGCGAAAAGACTATTCAAGATATTTGGAGTTTCGTGTCTCTTCCAATTATTCGGTGAATATCGTAGGATCATTATGATAAAGGTTGAAAATTTAAGAAAGGAATTCAAGAAGACGATCAAGGATTCCGGGCTGAAGGGAAGCTTTAAGTCGCTTTTCCGCCCAAAAAGCGAAAAGATTATCGCGGTAAACGATATCAGCTTTGACGTTCCAAAGGGCGAGATACTCGGCTTTATCGGTCCAAACGGCGCGGGCAAGAGCACGGTCATCAAAATGCTCACGGGTATTCTTACCCCGACCTCGGGAAGCTGCACAATCAACGGCAAAAATCCCACGGAAAACCGCAAAAGCTACGTAAAAGAGATCGGCGTTGTGTTCGGCCAGCGCACCCAGCTCTGGTGGGATCTGCCGCTGAGGGAGACCTACGGCGTATTAAAGGAGATATATGAAGTCCCCGAGGACAAGTTCAAGGAGCGTATGGCGTTCCTCAACGAGGTTCTCGAGCTTGACAGCTTCATCACAAGCCCCGTGCGCACCCTGTCGCTCGGTCAGCGTATGCGCGCCGATATAGCGGCGTCTATGCTCCACAACCCAAAGGTTCTGTTCCTTGACGAGCCGACTATCGGGCTCGACGTCGTGGTAAAGGACAATATCCGCAGGGCTATCGAGCAAATCAACCGTCAGGAGCAGACAACGGTTATACTAACCACGCACGATCTTGCGGATATCGAGCTTTTGTCCGACAGGATAGTTATGATAGACAAGGGCAGCAAGGTCTTTGACGGCACGTTGTCGAGCCTAAAGGACAAGTACGGTCAGATACGCGAGATGGTTTTTGAGACGGATTCGCAGAATGTATCGAAAACTCTCAATTATAAGGACAGGTTCGGCTTTGCAACCGATGATATCAGCGTTGAGCAGGAGGAATCGCGCGTAACGGTAAGGTTTAACAGCTCGGTCGCGCAGATCCAGGACGTGCTCGGCTATACTCTGCAAAGGGTAAACGTCAGTGACATCAGTGTTAAGGACGCGGATATCGAAGAGATAATCCGCCTGTTATACAAGCAGGGGGTGGAGCAGTGAAAAGAAAACTGAGGCTCTACCTGCCGTTTGTCGGCGCCGGTATGCAGGAGACCGCCACGTACAGGGTGAACTGGATATTCTTTCTGTTCGGCGAGGCTTTGGCCTGCGCGGTGTCGTTCTTTATCTGGAATGCTGTCTACAACTCGGGCGGCGGAGGAGAGATGCACGGCTTTACATTTGGGCAGATGATAGTGTACATTGTGCTGATGTTTCTTACAAACGGTATCATCGGCAGCGACGCTTCGTGGAGCGTGGGCGAGGAGGTTCGCGACGGCTCCATCGCTATGCGTATGATAAAGCCCGTCAGCTACAACGCGACGTTTTTGTTTCAGGAGATCGGCAATAAGATCTTGACCGAACTCGTGCTTTTGGTGCCGCTTGTTATAGCCGTCGAGTTTATCCGCTGGGGACTCTCGGGAGTTTTCGCGTTTTCGGCAGCTCACTTTTTGCTTTACCTATTAAGCTGCGTGTTTGCGTACCTGATAAACTTCTTCTTCAACATCTGTTTCGGCTTTATAGCTTTCGTCATAAAATACCTTTGGGGCGCCAATATGATGAAAAACTGCATAGTCGGCTTTTTGTCGGGCGCGATAATCCCTCTCGCGTTTTTGCCCGGGGGGATAAGGACAGTCTTTTTACTGCTCCCGTTCGCGTCGCTCAACTACACTCCCGTAATGATTTATATGGGCAAGTACACGGGGCTCGGAATGCTTTGGTATATGGGTCTGCAGCTTTTCTGGGTGCTCGCTTTCTGGGCGCTCTCAAAGCTCTTGTGGAAGCTCTCCGTTAAGCGCCTAAGCGTTCAGGGGGGTTAGTTATGAGACAGATAAGAAGAGCCCTGCGGATACACCGCATATTTATCGCGCAGGAGCTTAAAAAGATGATGGAGTACAAGGGTGATTTCATCGTCGGTATTATCGGATTTTTGCTGACGCAGTGCTCAAACCTGCTGTTTTTGTGGCTGATTTTCGCAAATATCCCGAGCCTGATGGGCTGGAGCCTTAATCAGATTGTGTTTATCTACGGATTCTCGCTTATCCCAAAGGGGATCGACCATTTGTTTTTTGACAATCTTTGGTCGATAGGTTACTTTATCGTCCGCAAGGGCGACTTTGACAAGTACCTCACCCGTCCGGTCAACACGCTTTTTCAGGTCATGGCGGAAAAATTGCAGATCGACGCGTTAGGCGAGCTGATAGTGGGGATCGCGCTTGTCAGCGTAACTATCCCTCAGCTTAACATCGAGTGGAGCGTTATAAAGGTCTTGCTCGCGTTTATCGCGATAATTTTCGCGACATTCATTTATACGGGGATAAAGACAATAACCGCGTCCGTGGCGTTTTGGGTTAAGCGGAGCGGAAACGTTATATATATGTTTTATATGGTGAGCGACTTCGCGAAATACCCGGTGGCGATCTACAATGAGGTAATCAGGAACGTCATCACATATATCATTCCGTTCGCGCTGGCGGCGTACTATCCCGCGCTTTATATTTTGACGGGAGAAAACCCGCTGTTTAATGTCGGTATGACCGTGGTCGCCGCGGTCGTGCTTATGGCGGCCGGGATTTTCGTATGGCACAAGGGGATAAGAGCGTACGAATCGGCGGGATCATAGAATAAAAACAAGGTATAGGTCGGAAATCCGTTTCGGGTTTCCGACTTTTTGGTTGCCTGAAAATTTCCCGAAAAACATATGTGTGAAAAACTGTTTGCAAAACTATACACATTAACCAAAAACGACCTTTAAACTTTGTATTGCAGGGTTTTGCTATAATTCTAAATCAGAAATATAATTTTGTATTAGTTTGATAGAATATAATTATCATACTGGGCATTTTGTGTGAAATATGTTACTGTATTCATTTTTGAACATAGTACACGATATAGGAGTGATGAAAAAGTGAAATTCAAAAAGACGCTCGCTTTAGTATTGTCGGCGCTTATGTTGATGAGCTCGGCTGTTGTAGCTACCTCGGCGGCTTCGGACGACTCTGAGGCGGTAGGTTCGTACAGCAACCAGAGCTACCTCGAGACAGAAGCCGGTAACGCTTATAACGAGCAAAACCTCGGAGCTACCTATTCGGCATCGTCAACGACCTTCAAAACATGGTCGCCTGCCGCTACAGCCGTAAAGGTCAAGCTCTACAAGACCGGTTCCGACGCCGAGTCAGGTGCCGGCGTTATCGGTGAGTACAATATGACTAAAAACTCCTCAACAGGCGTTTGGTCGTACACACTCAGCGGTGATCACAAGAACCAATACTACACCTACCAAGTTACCGTAAACGGTACAACAAACGAAACACAGGACGTTTACTCAAAGGCAACGGGCGTTAACGGCAGACGTTCAATGATCGTTGACCTTGATTCGACCGACCCCGACGGCTGGAGCAGCGACCAACACGTGCTCTTTAACGGTGCCCAGGAAGCCGTTGTTTGGGAGGTCCATGTCCGCGACTTCTCGATCGCAGAAAACTCAGGCGTAAGCGAGGACAACAAGGGCAGATATCTTGCGTTCGCAGAGGGCGGCACAAAGCTCAACGGCGACGCCAACGGAATATCTACCTGTATCGATTACCTTGTTGAGCAGGGTATCAACTGCGTTCAGCTCCAGCCTGTATACGACTTCCAGTCTGTAGACGAGGCAGCGGGCGCTTCCTCATCAAACCGTAACTGGGGCTATGATCCTCAGAACTACAACGTTCCCGAGGGTTCGTATTCATCAAACCCCTATGACGGTAACGTAAGGATCAAAGAGTTCAAGCAGATGGTTCAGGCTCTGCACGACAGAGGCATCTCGGTAGTAATGGACGTTGTTTATAACCACACCTACGAAACAGGAGGCTCCTGCTTCGAAAAGACAGCCCCCGGATACTACTACAGAAAGAAGAGCTCAACACAGTTCTCCAACGGCTCGGGCTGCGGTAACGAGACAGCATCCGACAAGAAGATGTTCAGAAAGTATATGATCGAGTCCTGCCGCTATTGGGTAGACGAGTATCATATCGACGGTTTCCGTTTTGACCTTATGGGTCTTCACGATGTAACAACAATGAACGCTATCCGTTCAAATCTTGATCAGGTAAACTCAAAGATCTTGATGTACGGCGAGCCTTGGGCGGCTGAGTGGAACTCTACTTATACAGAGTGCGGACTTTGCCCCAACTCCTCGATCAAGAGCAGAGCTTCATCGCTCAACGCAAGAGTAGGTATGTTCAACGACACATACCGTGACGCTATCAAGGGCGATACCGATGGTTCGAGCAAGGGCTTCGTACAGGGCAACACAGAGGCTAACGCTTCCGATATCGTAAACGGCGTAAAGGGCAAGAGCTTCTCGGCTCAGTCGCCCGCGCAGATGATCGCCTATGCCGACGCGCACGATAACCTGATACTATGGGATAAGATCCTAAAGAGTAACGGTGTATCAAGCTTCAATGTAACAAGCGAGAGTACGACCGAAAAATACCGAACGCAGGTAAGAGAAGTAATGGCGTTGCTGTTGACCTCTCAGGGAATCCCGTTTATGACGGCGGGCTCTGAGTTCGGACGCACCAAGAAGGGCGACAAGAACAGTTATAAGTCAAGCGACGCAATCAACCAGATCGACTGGAGCCGCGTAAGCTCGTTCTCGAACCTCGCGCAGTACTATAAGGGACTTCTGCAGATCCGTAAGAACTACGCTCCCTTAAAGGGCTCAAGCTTCTCAACGCCGACCTTCCCGTCAAGCTACGGAAACGTTGTTGCGTATACATATTCCAACAGCACCTCGGGTCAGTGGGGCAAGATGTGCGTACTCGTTAACGGCGGCACATCCTCCTACACTATCTCGAACCTCGGCGCGAGCAGCTGGGTCATCGTAGCTAAGGATAAGCAGGCGGGTCTTACAAGCCTCGGCACAGTCAACTCGAGCAGCTACTCTATCCCCGCTAAATCAGCGGCGATCCTCGTAGAGTCCTCGACCTTCAGCAGGCTCAACTACACCGAGCAGTTCGGAACCCTCACAATCAACCACGTTGACGATAAGGGCACGGTACTCAAGACAAGCACAGCTAAGTACAGAGCGGGCAACAAGTATCACACACTTCCCGACTCGACACTTCTGTTTGACTACAACCTCACAGATGCAGAGGGCAACACCTCGGGCACAATCACTGCTAACACAAATACGACCGTTACATATAAGTACAGCAACGCGGGCATCATCTCGGGTTACCTCAACGTAAGCTATGTTGACGAGAACGGCACGGCTATCAAGGATCCCTCCAAGAAGAAGCTCAGAGCAGGCGATACTTATGATGTAGCTATTCCCACTATCCAGGGTTATCAGCTCGATACAGACAAGTTCCCCGCCAAGACCAAAGGTAAGTTCACAGGTGAGGATATCAACGTTAAGTTTGTATTCAAGCCTCTTGACAGCTCGACCATCAAGGTCCACTACTATAACTCAAATAACTGGTCCGATGTAAAACTTTACGCTTACTGCGATGACGGCACAGAACCCAACGGCGCATGGGCTTCCAATCCCAATATGACCTCCGAGGGCAACAACTGGTACGTCGGCACCGTAAACGCCGCTGCGGCTTATGTAATGTTCCACACATCGTCAACTACTGCCGCGGTTACTCAGGAGCCCGGACAGGGTGAGAACGGCTACTACGCCGTAGGCGAGGTATGGATCCAGAACAAGGCTGCGCAGTTCAACAGCAAGATGATCGTAAGCCACATCGACCTTGCTACAGGTCAGAAGCTCGCTGACGATCAGATAACGACAAAGACAAAGACCACAAGCTCTACAACCTATACAACTTCCCCGATCTCCGGCAGAACAGACGTTATTGCGCCCGTTAACGCAAGCGGTACATATCTGCCCGGAACCTTCAACGTTGTATATCTCTACGGCGATCCCAGTGGCGGAGAGGATCCCACAGATCCTACAGATCCCACAGAGCCCGATACAAAGCCTACAGATCCCACAGAGCCCGACACGAAGCCCACTGATCCCACAGAGCCCGATACGAAGCCCACTACTCCCGATCCCGATAAGAGGATCCTGATAGGCGACGTAAACTTTGACGGTGTTATCACTGTTGCGGACGCTACACTTGTTCAGCAGGCTGCTGCCGAGATGATCAACCTCAATAATTATGAGACTATCGCGGCTGACTGTAACGGCGACGGAATCGTGACCGTAGCAGACGCTACTCTGATCCAGAAGTACGCTGCAGAGTTTGACGAGGATCTTAAGCTCACAGGCACATATGTAGGCACAGACGCTCCCACAGATCCGCAGCCTACAGATCCGCAGCCTCAAACCGATCCCACAGAGCCCGAGACCGAGCCTGAGACTGAATATCAGGAAGAGCATACATTCCTGCTTACAGATAACTTTGGCTGGGGCAAGGCGTATGTTTACTCTTGGGACGCTGACGGAAACCCGATCGGAGGCGCATGGCCCGGATCGAATATGGCTGAGAAACAGACAAATGATTACGGCGAGACCCAGTTCCTTATCCATGTTCCCGCGGGAGCTGCCGGCATAGTTGTCCACAACGGCAACGGCGCTCAGACAGAGGACATCACAGACTTTACATCCTACACAGGCTACTGGATGGACGGAACAAAGGACAGCCTCGGTCACTATATAGTAACCGGCTGGAACTAATCCGTAGATAATCAGACGGTAAAATGTCTGTCAGCTAAAACCTAATACAAACTTCAAGCCGTCGGCAGAAATGCCGGCGGCTTTTTGTCGTGGCGACGACGGCGCAATTCGAGACGGATAAGTTGCTTGTTGCCGAAAGCACATATGCCCGAATTATAACATCTTCTATAGGAAATATATATAATATCAGTTATCCATTGCCTGATTTATGGATGACTCTTTTTTTATCACATGATAATGAAATATTGCGAAAAACAAATTTCTTTGAGCTATTTTAAAATTTTTTTTTTAAAAATTGCACAAAAGTGTGCAATTTTTCCGGTTTTGGAACTGTAAGTGAAGGGAGTTTTTAATGTCCTTTATTAAATACTCGCGGAACGGAAAAATTTATTCGTCCGCTCTCCCTTCAAAAATCGGAGGTGGAATTTATCGGAAGCACATTAAAGAACAGAGAAAAGGAGTTTTGTGCATGCTTTGCCGAAACAGGCGACGTCAAATTATCCGCAAGGCTATCGGGCTATCGCCTGAACTCAAGGGCAAAGGGCATCAAGCTTTTGTCGAGGGACGATATCCAAAGAGAGATAAACAGGCTTGTAAAAGAAAAGGAGAAGCTTGCCAAAACCATGGCGTCTATCGGTTATCAAAGGCTTGCCTTCGGCAACACGTCCGACGCGGTGTCGCTGCTCTATACGAAAGAGCCGCAGGAGGCTGACTTTGGCGCAATGGATCTCTTTATGATTTCCGAGATCAAAAAGCCAAAGGACGGCTCGGTAGAGATCAAGTTCTTTGACCGCCTAAAGGCGCTTGAAAAGCTTGAGCAAATCAACTCGGACAGCTCGTTTATGAATCTATTTGACGCTATCGGTGAAACCGGTTCGGGAAGTGAGCGCGGTGATTAAGAGTTTTTCGGAAAAGCAAAAAACGGTGATCAACTGGTGGCACAAAAACTCGCCCTGTTACAGGCGCGACGCGATAATCTGCGACGGCGCGGTAAGAAGCGGAAAGACCTTTTGTATGTCGCTGTCATTTATCATCTGGAGCTTTTACGAGAACATAGGCGCGGATTTTGCTCTTTGCGGCAAAACCATAAGCTCATTGAGGAGAAATATGATAACTCCCATCATCCCCCTGCTTGATTCACTCGGTTTTGTCTGCGAGGAAAAGCTGAGCCGCAACACCCTGACCGTGACCTACGGGAGCAGAAAAAACCGCTTTTATCTGTTCGGCGGCAAGGACGAATCCTCCGCCGCGCTCATTCAGGGTATGACGCTCTCGGGCGTGCTGTTTGACGAGGTCGCGCTAATGCCGCGCTCGTTTGTTGAGCAGGCGCTCGCGAGGTGTTCGGTAAGCGGCTCGCGGTTTTGGTTCAACTGCAACCCCGAACACCCCGAGCACTGGTTTTATCTTGAATGGATAAAAAAGGCAAGGAGCAAAAACGCGCTTCACCTTCACTTTACGATGGACGACAACCCGTCGCTCAGCGAGCGCGTAAAGAACAGATATGAAAAACTCTACAGCGGTGTTTTTTACGAGCGGTTCATAAAGGGCAGATGGGTAGCGGTGTTCGGCGCGGTTTATCCGTTTATGAGCGATGAAAAGATGTACTGCAAAAGCCCGCCGGAAGAATTTGATACCTACGCCGTGTCCTGCGACTACGGGACCGTCAATCCTACCTCTATGGGGCTATGGGGGAGGAGCGAAGGAACGTGGTACAGGATCGACGAGTACTATTTTGACTCGCGCAAAGAGAAGAAGCAAAGAACCGACGAGGAGCATTACCAAGCGCTCAAAAAGCTTACCGCGGGCAAAAAGATCTCTGCCGTAGCGGTCGATCCGTCGGCGGCGAGCTTTATCGAGGTAATCAAACGCCACGGAGAGTTCAGAGTAAAACCCGCGCAAAACAATGTTGTAAACGGAATACGGCGCGTCACCCAGGCGCTAAAGGACGGCACCGTAAAAATCTGTGACGTGTGCGCGGCGTCAAGGCGTGAATTCGCGCTTTACAAGTGGGATACCTCAAAACTCGAGGATGTTCCCGTAAAGCAAAATGACCACGCTATGGACGATATTCGTTATTTTGTTACGACAATAATTGACGGCGGCTCGAACGCGATAGTGCTTGCCGCCGAAAGATAGGAGGAAACCTGTGTTTGGAAGAAAAAAGCATAGCGAAACCCTACGCGCGCAGACTGTTCCAAAAAGGACAGCGGGCGACAGCTTCCCAAAGTTTTGGAACAGCCGTTCGCTTACCAAAGCGGAGCGTGACCTGTACTCCGCGCTGAGGGAATCGGTGCCGATAATCGACGCGGCTATCGGGAAAACAGTGAGGCTGACAGGCAGCTTTGAAATAGTTACGGCCGACGGTAGGGCGCAGAAAATCGCGGACGATTTTATAAAGAACGTCGCCGTCAACAGTACGAGCATCGGGCTAAAGGGCTTTGTCAGCGCGTATCTCGACAGCCTTTTGACCTACGGCGAGGCGGTCGGCGAGATGATACCCGCGCCCTCCGGCAAGGGTATCGCGGCGTTGTACAATGCTTCGCTCGATGACGTTGAGCTTTCGTTTGACAAGAACCCGCTCAATGTCGTTGTATGCCGCAGAGATAACGTTGAGCTCAAGCCGTTAAAGTATCCGCAGCTCGTCGTTGCGGGAATGCTCAACCAAAAGCCCGGAAAACCGCGCGGAACATCGCTTGTCGCGGGACTTCCGTTTGTCAGCTCGGCGCTGCTGAGGATCCTTGAATCTCTCAAAACTAATTGGGAGAGGATCGGCGACGTTCGTTTTGCCGTGACCTATAACCCCGGCGCTAACGGAGTCGTCAATGAGGAGAGCGCGCGTCAGATCGCCGACGAATGGAAAAAGGCGATGCGAAGCGATACCGTGTGCGACTTTGTGTCGCTCGGCGATGTCAGCATAAAGGCGATCGGAGCCGACAATCAGCTGCCCGACTGCGAGGTTCCCGTCAGGGTGATCTTGGAACAGATCGTATCAAAGCTCGGTATCCCGCCGTTTTTGCTCGGACTGAGTTGGTCGAGCACTGAGCGTATGAGCGCTCAGCAGGCGGATATCCTCACCAGCGAGCTCGATTATTACCGCTCGGTTTTGGAGCCTGCCATCAAAAAGATAGTGGGTATGCACCTGCGCCTTTGCGGCTATAACTGCGGCTTTGACATCGTCTGGGACAACATCAATTTGCAGGACGAGGTCGAGCTTTCTCAGGCAAGGCTCAACAACGCCAACGCTATGCAGATAGAAAATCAATTAGGTTTGGAGGAATCAAATGGATAATCGCAAAACCGTCACAAAAGAAGCTGAGATCGGCGGATTTTCAAGCCGTCCCACGGACGAGGAGCTAAAGCTTATCAACGCCTACACCCGCCGCGAGCTCAGCGCCGATGAGGTCTACGCCTTTACGGTGATGCTCTGCGACAACGACGTTGACCGCGATAACGAGAGGTTCACGGTTGAATCGCTCTTTGAGCTTGAAAAGCTGTTTGTCGGCAAGACGGGTATTTTTGACCACGACCCGTCCGCAAAAAATCAGACGGCGAGGATATTTGCCTGCTCGGTAGAGAGCGCAGGCGGTAAAAAGACCGTCACCGGCGACGATTACTTTTGCCTGAAGGCGAGGGCGTATATCCCGGTAAGTCCCGATACAACGGGTGTTATCACCGCAATCGACAGCGGTATCATCAAGGAGGTAAGCGTTGGCTGCGCGGTAGGCAAAACCACTTGCAGTATTTGCGGAGAGGATGTAAACCTGTGCTCGCACAAAAAGGGAGAGGTATATAACGGCAAGCTTTGCTGCGGCGAGCTTCAGGAGCCGGTCGACGCTTATGAATGGAGCTTTGTGGCTGTTCCGTCTCAAAGAAAGAAAGGAAGTTACAATGGAAGAAATTTTGAAAAGGCTTGAAAAATCCGGGGGCATTACCCTCGGCGAAAACGAACGCGCAAAGCTTAAGGCTTATATTGACAACCTTAAATCAAGCGCGAAGGACGGAGTTTACTTCCGCGACAGCCTTACAAGCGAGGTCTTAAGACTCTCGGCGGCGGTACAGCCGGAGATCACAAGGGATACAATGGAGTGTATCACAAAGAGCCTTTCGGTGGCTCAGCTCACCGAGCTGAAAACCGCATTTGAAAACAAGCTCGGCGAGAGCGTGATGCCAAAGCCGCAGCTTTTCGGTCAAAAAAACAAAAACAATTCTGACAACAAAGAGTTCAGTATTTAACGGAGGTATATTATGAGTGTAAATTTTAAAGGATACGGCGAGAATGTTGTTACATTCGAGGCCGCGAGCGGTCTTACAACTACGGGTGTTCCCGTCAAAATGAGCAACGACGCCCAGGTGGGCCCCTGCTCGGCGAACGATGTATTCTGCGGAGTCTGCGTGAATCTGCGCGACGGTTATGCCGCGGTACAGCTTTCGGGATACGTTGTTCTTCCCGCGGCGGCAAAGATCACCGCGGGTTATCAGAAGGTGGCGGTCAACGCCGCAGGCAAGGTTGCCGCTAACGAAAACGGCAGAGAGGTGCTTGTTGTTTCTTCAAGCGCCACAGAAGTCGGAATCATTCTTTAAGGAGGAATAATAATGGCAAATTTTGAAAATATCACAATCGAAAAGGGTATGTATCAGACAAAGGGAGGTCTTTCGGCAGCGCTTGAAAAACTCGACCCGTCCGAAAATTATATCGGCACCTCGCTCGAGGGGCTCGACGCGTTTTCAAGACAGCTCAAGCGCTTTGATATAAGGGTGAGCGGCAGCGGCAGCGACTGCGTTGAGAAGTTTTTCCAGAGCTCAAACTCCGCGGCACTTTTCCCCGAATATGTCAGCAGAGCGGTAGCTCAGGGTATGGAGCGCGCCGATATCCTGCCCAACATCGTGGCGACCGTCACGGATATCGAGGGTATGGATTACAGAAGCATCGCGTCAGTCCCCTCTGAGGACGACAAGGAGCTCAAGATCGTTAACGAGGGCGCGTATATCCCCCAGACGACAATCAAAACCCGCGAAAACCTTGTCAAGCTCCACAAGCGCGGCAGAATGTTGGTCGCTTCTTACGAGGCGCTCAGGTTCCAGCGACTCGACCTGTTCACGGTTACTCTTAACCAGATTGGCGCGTACATAGCGCGTTCACAGCTCAAGGACGCTATCGGCGTGCTCCTTAACGGAGACGGCAACAACAACGCCGCGGTAAACGTCAGCGTTACCACATCGGGCGCTATCACATACGATGACCTTGTAAAGCTCTGGGCAAATATGGCTCCCTACGAGCTCAACACGATCCTTGCGCCCACAGCGGATATGCAGAAGATCCTCGCGCTCACACAGATGCAGGATTCCTACGCCGGACTTGATTTTCAGGGCACCGGCAAGATGATCACACCTCTCGGCGCGACTCTTCTTCACGCTCCCGAGATGCAGAGCGGCAAGATCATCGGTCTTGACAAGAACTGCGCGCTCGAGATGGTTCAGGCGGGCGGCGTTGTTACCGACTACGACAAGCTGATCGACCGCCAGCTCGAGAGAGCGGCAGTGACCTGCACCGCAGGCTTCTCAAAAATCTTTACGGAAGCGGCAAAAACGCTTTCTTAACGGGGTGATATTTTGAACATTGCAAATGTTACGGCAAAGTTTTCCGCTTTTTCGGGCTTGACGGACGACGCGCTTGCTTCTCAGAGCGCGGTCATAGAGAGCGCGGTTGAGTTTATTACGGCTCATTCGACCGTACCGGACCCGACCGAGGAGCAGACGCAGAGGCTCGAGACCCTTTGCGCGGCATACGCTTACAGGCTGTACGATATGTGCAATGGCGCAGACATCACTTCTTTTACCGCGGGCGACGTTAAACTAACGTCGTCCGGCGGCGGTAAAAACAGCGGAGAAAAGCTTTGGCAGGAACTAAAGAACGTCAATGGTGATTTGATACAGGTTGACGATTTTATTTTCAGGAGGATGTGAGCGTATGGGCATATTCAATTCGGTCGCAGCGATGATCAACAGAAACGGCAACAGCGTCATCATTAACAACGGTGACAGCCGGACCGCCACCCGCGCGTTCGTTGAGCCGCTAAGATACAAAAACAGAATATATATCGGCGGACGAAAGCACGTCCTCGGAATGTATAACAATGAAAAATACCTGTATATCGGCAAGCCGTCTGACAGTATTTTTGAGGATAAGAGCATAATCGAATGCGGAGGGGATAAATTTATTGTAAAGCGTAAGGAGATCTACTGCGTTAGCAACGAGCCCGTTTATACTTGGGCGATAATGACGCGGTATCAGGAGAGGACTGAGGACGAGTATGATTCAGATAAAACAGCGTTTGGATACGATTATTAACACCCTTAAAGCCCGTCCGGAGTTTGAAAACGTGCGTTTTGTCAGGGAGTTTACAACTCAATACGCCGAGACCCCGATAAACGGATATTTGGCGGCTGTCCGCATTATCAGTACCAAGCTGACCGAGAGTTACCTCGGCGCAAAAGCATCGCAGCAAATTAAGGGAGAAATGTATTCTGCCGAGGCAGAGATAAGATTGTTCGCGCCGCAAAGCCAAAACGGCAGCGGATTGGCAATTCTCGCGGGAGAGATGTTGACCGCATTAAAAGAAGCGGACACGGACGGGATAATCACCGAGCTTAGTGCGGGTGCTATTGAGTTTGATACAAACCTCAGCGCGATTTTCCGCAAGCTCAGTTTTAAAATGGAGTTTATGCTGATCGGAGATGGTGCGGATGAATAACGGTTTTGTAAACGGCAGTAAGGTAGTGGTGAAAATCAACGGCAGCCCTCTCGGCGGGGTTTTGTCCGCAGTGTGCAAAAGGAAAAACAACCTTATAAAAATCGAGGAGTTTTTGACGGACAAGCCCGTGTATTCGGTTCAGTCGCCGTCATATAAGATAGAGCTCAAATCCCGCGCTGATGTATTTGAGATTCTGAACGGACAGACCGTTTTCAGTCTGAGTATTGAGGACGGAGAGAAAATAACCGAGTATACAAATTGTTCTGTTGAGAGCACCGGTCAGCAGATGCTTCCGAACAAGCTGACGGAATATACCGCGGTGATCACTGCCGCAGACAGGAGTGTTGAAGATGAATGAAGAAAGCTTTGAAATGATCGCCGACGAAAACACAACCATAGACACCGAAGCGCTCAGCGAGCTGCTTGAGCTCGAAAGCAGGCGTTACAGCCGCCGCCTGAGCGAGGAAGATGAGGCGAGGCAAAGATGAAGCTGATACCGATGAGATTTATGGGCTATGAGTGGCACCATAACCCGCGCGAGATCAAATTTGAATGTGCCAAAAAAGTCAGCGAACGCCTCGTGCCGGAAAGCGGCGCGGAGATCCAGGAGACCGGCATAAAAAATATGATAATAAAGGGCGTGGGCGAGCTTTACGGAGCAGATTGCCAAAGCCAGTTTGAGGCGCTGCTAAGTCTCTTCAAAAAGAAAGGCGTCGGCGTGCTCGCGATAGAAAACCTCGAGCCGATCTTTGCCGTGTTTGAAAACATCAAGCTTATCGGCACTCCGCGCGAGGACGTCCTGACATACGGATTCGTTTTCAGAGAGGTTATGGAGGAAAAAGAGAGCGCAAAGCCCGACCGCCATATAGCCGCGGAGGGAGAAAACCTGTGGGATATATCGTACAGATACGGTATCGTCATCGACGAGCTCGTGCGCCTTAATCCGCAAATCAAGCGCCCCGATATTGTGGCGCAGGGAGAGGTGATCAGGCTGTGCTGAGATATGAGATAACATTGAAAAACGGAGAGGTCCGCAATGATTTGCGAGTGCTGAATGCCGAGTGGAAAAGCGAGCTCGACGTACCTGCGGACAGCCTTGTGCTGAGCTGCCTTTACGACTCCGAGATCTTCGAGCAGGGCGACAGGATCGCGGCATATAACGGAGACGAGCTGATTTTTGAGGGACAGCTTGACGAGCTTTCAAGGGTGCACAAGAACAACGGCTTGGCGTTGAAGCTCTGCGCCCGAAGCGCTGCCGCCGTACTCCTCGACAACGAGGCGGAACCGCTGAGCTACCGCAACCCCACCGCCGTGCTGATGTATTACAAGCATCTTAAACCGTTCGGGCTGACCGATGTTGAGTATGACCTTACGCCGATCTTGGGTTATATGAGGATCGACAAGGGAATGACTCAGTGGCAGGCAGTTGAGCGTTTTTGCAAAATAAGATACGGTTCAAAGCTCAGGATATCAGGCAGCGGCAAGGTGTATCTCAAAGGCTTTAAAAGCGATAAAAAGGTAAAATTCGGAGGCAATGGAATAAAATATTATTCTATAAAGGAAAATAAATGCCGTCATAAGCTGATTTCCGAGGTCAAGCTAAAGGTAAGCAAAACCGCGGGTTATCTTTCAACAATGAAAAACCCGAACCCCGAAAGCGAGTATGTAAAGCGCGTCAGGTATGTCAACGCATCCGCCGAGAACAACACCATCGGCACGGCGGACAATATCATCGAGCGAGGCAACTTTGACAGCCGTTACATAAAGCTTAAATTCAAGGGCTGCGTCACCGATATTCTCGGCGCATCGGCTGAGATAGAGGACGCGGTGTTCGGAAAGCTCAGCGGGCTGACGGTCCGCGCGATCAGCTATGATTTCAGCCAAAACGGAGAATTCACCACGGTCGTTTTGGGAGAGAATGACAGAGAGGAGAATGTTTGATGTGGCTGCTTAGCTATATAACAAAAAATTCACATGAGCCGCCCAACGCGGTCAAGGGCAACGTATATGAAAACGGAACTGCCGTGACCGCATCGGGCGAGCACAAAAGCCTTAGAGCCTGCCTGCCGTACGGTATCGTAAGCATTCCGCCTAAGAACGAGTGCGCGGTAGTTTTGCCGCTCGAAGACGGCGAGGTTTCGCTCGGAGTTTTGGCGGATACGGACGGGTTGCAGGAGGGCGAGCTTATGCTGAGCTCCGCGGGCGGAGCGAGCATAGTCCTCAAAAATGACGGCAGAGTATTGATAAACGGCAGGGAGATTTGATATGACAGATGTAAAAATACAAAACGGCGACGTTGCCCTTGACAGCGCGCGCAGGATGATATGGCTCGGCGGCAGGGACGCGGAGTTCCAGCGTGCGGTGATCTCCGCCACGGTCGGCAGGGGCAGCTTTATTTATGACAGAGCTCTCGGCTGCCGTTACAGCTATGATGAGGATGATGAGTTTGCAGCGCGCAAGGTCGAGCTCAGCATCAACGAGGCGTTCGCGAGATTCAAAAACACATCGGCGAACGTGCTTGATATCAACGAAAACATCACGCTGCGAATTACGATCGGCTCAGAGAGCAGAACAGAGGAGGTGCGTTTGATTGGAAACGTATGATGAGATCTACACAAGAATGAAAGAAAAATATGAGGACGAGAGCGCTTATGAAATCGACCCCGCAAGCGATATAGCGATCAGACTAAAGGTGCTCGCGGGCGAGATATACAACGCTCAGTGCAGCCTTGAATGGCTTAAACGTCAGATGTTTGCCGACACCGCGACAGGGGAATACCTTGACCTCTTGGCGCAGCAGAGGGGTATCACCAGAAAAGCCGCAACAAAAGCAAGCGGTCAGCTGACGTTCAGCGTCACAGATACACTCAATTATCCGATCGAGATCCCCCGGGGCACAGTTGTGGCGACAAACGGAGAGACCCCGATCAGGGTATATACGACCGAGCCCGCGGTCTTGCCACAGGCA
Organism: uncultured Ruminococcus sp.; assembly: GCA_902798605.1. The sequence goes on from CADBXH010000004.1 coordinate 22,088, forward strand.
ACCTATTCCGTTACCGTTAACGCCGAGGCGGAACAGCCCGGCTACAACGGGAACATAGCCGCCGGAACCGCGGAGATCCCCGTAAACGTTCCTGTCGGCATAGACACCGTAACTAATGATGTGTTTATCGGCGGCGACGACGAGGAGAGCGATAAAACTCTAAGAGCCAGGATCAAGGAGTCGTATCTTAACCGCCCCAATCCCGCAAATCCAGCGTTTTTCAAACAGCTCGCGCTCAGCGTTGACGGTATCGACAAGGCGGGGACTATTGAGAGATACAACGGGTTCGGCACTATCGGCGTGTTTGTGGCCCGCAAGGACTACGATGTTACCAACGAGGCTTTAGCAGAGGCGGACAGGATCATCCAGCTTAACAAGCCGATCGGTACCTACGCCGTGGTAAACCGAGCCAATCACCTTGATTACGACCTCAACATAACGGTAAAGGCAAAGCCCGGATACGAGCAGGCGGAGGTCATAGAAAAAATCACAAACGCCTTTACGGACTTTATCGGCTCGCTCAATGTCGGTGACAGATTGTATTTGTCAAACCTCGGGCAGTATTTGTTTGAGACAGACTGTATTGAAAACTATGAGTTCGATATGAGTATGGATAATGTAGACGCCGGCGGCGCGCAGTTTTTCCGTCCCGGCGACGTGACGATTCAGGTGATATAATGGATAGCTTGATTTCTATGAGGCAAAAGCTTGAGCCGCTCGGATTATACGACCTCAGCGGTTTCAGCGAGGTCGATTGCGAGCTGAAGGCTTATGCCGAAGGTTTGAACACGCTTTTTGATACGCTCGATGAGCTTCAAAGGGAGTATTATATCCCGACAGCGGAAAGCTATGGCCTGAGCCGTAGAGAAAGTTTTGAGATAAGAGAAAGACCCGAGCTCTCCGTGCAGGAGCGCAGGGATTCTTTGATGTATTATGAGAGGACTGTTATGAGCGGGCTCACCGACAGCGAGTTTGCGGAGTTTTTGCAGAGGATAGGTTTGACCGATTACACCCTCAATGTCAACCACAGCAGAGGGTCAATGAACCTTACGATAGCCGACAGCAAAACCGACGGAGAGAAAGCGCTCATCGAAAAACAGATACGAGCCGAGATCCCCACGCATATGCGTTTGGGAATAACATATTCGGAATGATTTTTTCGTATATATCCGATATGATCAAAAGGCTTTAATGTCAAATATAGTATAATAACAAACCGATGAAATTGCAGCCCTTGTTGACTTAATGACAACAAGGGCTTTGCCTATATGCAATATACACAAAATATTAATAAAATATTTGCTAACAAGATCATAACAAAATATGTTACAATGTATATGTCAAAAAATATATCAAAAAGAGGACTTTTTGTGAAAAAATTAACCAAGCTAATTAGCTTACTGCTCGCGGTAATGCTTGTTTGTTCCTGCTTTGCGGGATTGACGGTATCTGCTGCGGGCGATGACGATACCCCGGATGTTTACAGTGTATTCGGTTCATCGGCGGCAATTTTCGGCGATGTGTGGTTTGCGGCAAACCCTGCTACCGAAATGACTCTTGACGAAACTGACGGTCTCTACAAAATCACGTTCGAGGACGTTGAACCCACCCAGATGCTTCAGTTCAAGGTTCTTAAAAACCACAACGAGGACTTTTCATGGGGCGCTCCCGGTACAGATCAAAACTATACCGTAAATATTGAGCAAACCTGTGATTTAACGATCACCTTTGATCCGGTTCCAGAGATCGTTAACGCGATCGGCGACTATGTCGTTGTTCCTCAGGGTATTCAGATTGACAACGTTATAGCTGTTGGTAACGGTGAGGATACATACCTCAACGATTCCAACTGGGATCCCTGCGACCCCGGTAATATGATGACAGAGATCGACCCCGGCGTATGGGCTATCACGATGGAAGGCATCTATGCGTTTGATAACTATAATATCAAATTCGCCGCCAACTCTCTTGATGAGAATGATAACCCGGTTTCTAACCCGTGGGCTATCAACTGGGGCGCAGCGGTAGAGCAGATCTATCCCACAGACCAGTGGGTTCCCGCGGTTGACGGTGGCAACGGCGCTGTTGCTGCTTGTCCAAGTCACGCTCTTGTTGGTCGCGTTTGACGGAGATATCGTTGCAGATAAGGTAAACGACTGCCCGAATGTCAGTGATATGCTTGTATGGGACAGAGAAATATCGGACACATAAACCACTGAGGACCCGCTGTCCCCTATCTCCTGCTGCGGAACCCGATGACTTTCCGACGCGCTGCTCTGCTGTGACGGCTGTGAATGCAGCGTGCTGTCGGAATGATTTTGTTGTGGTGTTGAAGATTCACTTTCGGACGCATGCGATTCGGTTCTTGATCTTGTTTCACTTCGTTGAGGCATGATCGTCACCGGCTGAGTGATCGGCTGCGGTATGGCAATCGTAATTGATTGAGGATTGATTGTTGCCGGCTCGCTCGGAACGGTCGTTTCTTCCAATCCAAACAATACGTTGTAATCATAGTCTTCTGTTTTCACTGCATATGTCGCAGCTTCATCCGTTGTCGCTGTATCACCGTGATTGGGGGAAAAGGCGTGAACGATCAGAAACGCAATAATAATGACCACTGCGACGCCGCCAATTATCAGAAAGAACAGAGTTCTGGGAAGTTTTTCGATTGTTTCCTCAGCGTCTTCCTCAGAAACGCCTTTGAAGCCTGCTGTGTTCGTGTATTTTGCCACCCGATCACCTCCGTCTTCTCCAACCGAAACCGCGCTTTGATTTGGAAAGCTGTTCTTTCCCGGGACCTTAATGGTGTGCTTGTCCTTGAATGAAGCAAGAACTACAGCGAAACAAAAAGATACATCTGTATCAACAAAAGATGTGGCTGAACACTTTTTGATTTGTCATTGCGCACTGACCGCAACGGCAAACACAAAAAAAGACATACAACTATTGACAATAACTGTGAATAATATTAAAATTTTACATTGAGAAAAGCCGCGTGTCTGACAATACGTCTGACATACTGATTAATTCTCAAAAAAGCAATAGGAGGAGATCTCAAATGGGAAATGAAGTCAAGGAGGTTACAGTAAAATGATATCTGTTCTCCGCAAAATCAAAATGAGCTCCAAGCAAATTTGGGCGGTGGTAATCTTTGTTATCATCTCGACATTTGGACAGCTGCTTGCTCCGTCTATGGTCAGTACCATGATCTCGGACGGCGTCAACAACAGCGACTACGGGCTCATCTACGGACTGGCGATCACAATCGCCGTGATTGCGGTACTCGCGTTCTTTTCAAGTATGATCGCAAACTTTATCGCAAGTAAGATCACCACGAAGTTCTGCGCCGAGCTGCGCAGAGAATTTTTCCACAAGGTGCAGACTTTTTCGTCTGCTGAGATCGACAAGTTCGGAACCTCGTCATTGATCACCCGCAGCACCACGGACGTCACCACGATCCAGAACTTTTTATCGCAGTTTTTCAAGCTCGGTATCATGGGACCGATGATGGCTATTTTCGGCGTTGTTATGAGCGTCGCTTATTCAGGCAACGTAGCTGTCGTCATGGCTGTCGCCATTCCGGTGCTGATCATCATTATGGTAGCGCTGCTTGTGGGCGCAAGCCGCTATTCGACAAAGCTCAGAAATATGATCGACAAGATCAACGAGCTTTTCCTTGAGGCTATCGAAGGCGTTCGAGTCATCCGCGCCTTCAACAAGCAGCAGCATGAGATCGACCGCTTCGATGTAACTAACGAAGAAAGCTCAATCGCTTCCCGCAGATCTATCGCGTTATCCTGCGCGATGTACCCCGTCGCGACCACTATCGCGGGTATCACCTCGGTAGCTGCGGCTGCGGTAGGTACTCCCTATGTCATTATGGGTACGATCGACACAAGCGCCTTGATTGCGGTCATTCAGTATATCAGCATCGTTCTGATCGCTGCTATCCTTACACTGACCGTTTTGAGCCTGTACCCCGACGCAAACGCCTGCTTCAAGCGTATCAACGAAGTTCTTGAAACAGAGACGACTATCACGGATTCCGAAAAGCCGATGCCTGCAAAGACCTGCAAGGGTACAGTTGAATTCCGCAAGGTAACATTCTCTTATCCGAACGCGGAGGAGCCGGTCATCAAGGATATCAGCTTTGTTTCAAAACCCGGCGAGACTACCGCGATCATCGGACGTACCGGCTGCGGTAAGTCCAGCGTAGTCAAGCTGATCCCGAGACTGTACGACACCACATTCGGTGAAGTGCTGATCGACGGCGTCAACGTCAAGGATTACAAGCTTGACGAGCTCCGTGACGCCATCGGTTACGTTCCGCAGAAGAACGTACTGTTCACCGGCGATATCGCCGAGAACCTCAACTGGGGTAACGAGAACGGTACCGAAGAGGATTGGAAGGAAGCCTGCCGCATCGCCTGCGCAGACGAATTCGTCGAGAAAAAGAAAGGCGATTATCACGCGGAGGTTTCTCAGGGCGGTACAAACTTCTCCGGCGGTCAGCGCCAGCGCTTGGCGATCGCCAGAGCGGTTATGAAAAAGCCCGAGGTATATATCTTCGATGACAGCTTCTCCGCTCTCGATATGAAGACAGACAAGAAGCTTCGTCAGAATCTTAACGACAGTATGGGCGACGCCACAATGATCGTCGTCGCACAGCGCGTAAACACGATTATGGATGCTACGCGTATCTTGGTGCTCGATAATGGCGAAGTCGTCGGCATGGGCACCCACTTAGAGCTGCTTAAGAATTGTAAGCTCTACCGCGAGATCGCGGATATCCAGCTTGGAGAGGAGGAAGTAAAGCGTGAGCTCGAAAGCATTTAAAAGAATCTTCTCCTATATCAAGAAATACAGAGCCAGATTTATCCTCTCTGTATTGGCTGTAATTATCGGTACAGGCTTTACTGTAATCGCTCCGACCCTCCTCGGATACATCACCACAACGCTGAGCAACGGCGTAAGCGACGGTATCTGGGATACTACGGCGGGAGTTTCTTCCGATTACGCCTGCTATGTATTTGGCACCGAAGTCAGTAAGCTGCAATACATTATATTCATTATTGTTGTGCTTACTATCCTCTATGTCGCTTCGCTTATTTTCTGCGGCTTTGCAAATAACAGCTTTGCGCGCATCACCGCCTTGGTCATCAAGGATATGCGTACCGATATCGAGTGCAAGATGCACAAGCTGAGTCTAAATTATTTTGATACTCACGCAAACGGCGATGTGCTGTCCGTTATCACCAACGATGTCGACGCCATCAACACAATGATCGGTAAAAACCTCTATCAGATCATTTCTTCAGCTGTAACGCTGGTCGGCGTATTGATCATGTTGCTGGTTTCCAACATTTGGATGGCTCTTATCGCAATTGCCCTTATCCCTCTGACAATGCTCTCCACAGCGCCCTTCTCAAAGAAGAATGCAAAGTATTATGAGGCAGAGCACGAGATCCTCGGCAATGTCAACGGCTATGTTGAAGAGATCTTTAACGGTCAGAACGTTGTATCGTCCTTTAATTATGAGGATAAAGCAGCCGCTAAGTTCGATTCTATGAACGCTGATCTCCAGGATAAAGCGCAGCAGGCAGAGAAGCTCTCGGGCGCTATTATGCCAATGACTCAGATGGTAAACAACATCGGCTACGCTGCCGCAGGTCTGATCGGCTGTCTCTTTGCGATCAACGGCACTATGAACGTCGGTACGGTACAATCTGTGCTCCAGTATATCAAGAACTTCCAGCAGCCGTTCAATACAATTGCAGGTATGTCGGGTCAGCTCTCCGACGCAATGGCAGCGTCTGTCCGTATCTTCGATCTTCTTGACGCAGAGGAAGAAATACCCGATCCCGAGAACGGCGCGGTTCCCACAAAGTGCGACGGCACCGTTTCCTTCGAGCATGTTCAGTTCGGTTATTCACCCGATAATCTGCTTATGACCGATGTCAGCCTTAACGTCAAGCCCGGTCAGAAGTGCGCTATCGTAGGACCTACAGGCGCAGGTAAGACGACACTTATCAACCTGCTTATGCGCTTCTATGAGATCAACGGCGGTAAGATAATCGTCGACGGCGTAAATTCCGCCGAAATGACCCGCCATGAGCTCAGAACGCACTTCGGTATGGTTCTTCAGGACACATGGCTGTTCGAGGGTACGATCCGCGACAACCTTAAGTACGGCACAGACCGCGAGGTAAGCGATGAAGAAATGATCGAGGCGGCTAAGTCAGTCTGCGCCGACAGCTTCATCCGCACAATGCCCGGCGGCTACGATATGATGCTCTCCAAGGGCGCTGAGAATATCTCTCAGGGTCAGAGACAGCTTCTCACGATCGCGCGCGCTATCATTTCGAATCCCGAAATTATGATCCTCGACGAAGCAACAAGTAACGTCGACGCTCATACAGAGCAAGATATCCAGAACGCAATGGCTACCCTGATGAAGGGACGCACAAGCTTCGTTATCGCACACCGTCTGTCTACTATCCGCGACGCCGCTATGATCCTCTATATGGAGAACGGCGACATCAAGGAGGTCGGCGACCACGAGACTCTGATGGCAAAGGGCGGCAAATACGCTGAGCTTTACAACAGTCAGTTTGCAGAATGATTTAACAAAGCTATAGCACCGGACCGATCGGAATTTCCGGTCGGTCCTTTTGCTGTAATGAAAAAACTCCCATCGTTAAATGTATATAAACTAAAAAACGAAAGCGAGGGTTTGAGCGATGCAAGACTTTGAGATACTCAAATTATACCTTGACAGAGACAAAAATGCGATCAGAGAAACCTTAAACAAATACGGTAACTTCTGCAAAAGCATTTCAATGAACATTTTGAATAACAGCGAGGACGCTGAAAGGTGCGCCAAGTACGCAATTAACGAAGCGTGGAACACCGTCCCTCCGCAAATGCCGCTTGTTTTTTCGGCTTTTATCGGCAAAACTGCCAGAAGCATCTCGTTCAATAAGTACAGGCAATACGAACCAAAGAAGTACAGCGACTCAGAGACTCCGCTGATACTCGGCGAGCTCGGTGATATCGTGTCTGACAAAGAAAGTGTTGAGGACAAGACTAATCAAATAGAATTGATCAAGGCAGTCGATTACTTTCTATACTCGCTATCCGTTTATAAGCGCAATATATTTGTCCGCCGTTACTGGTACTCTGACAGTATTTCCGGCATCGCTCAGAAATACCGTCACAGCGAGAAGTCTGTATCGTGTGAGCTGTTAAAACTCAGAAAAAGGCTGCGCGAGCATCTTGCTGCAAAAGGTTTTGAAAGCATTAAAAAAGACCGGTTATACGAGCTGCTCGGCGAGATTGACGTGACCGCCGTTGAGTCAGCCGGAATAGTTCCCGAAAAAAAGCACCCCATAAGGCGGATACTGATTTCCGTGGGAGCCGCTTTGCTCATCGGATTTTTGATTGCAATGATTGTTCTGTTGTTCAAGAGATAGCCATAGCTCCCCTGATGTGATATTTACATCAAGGGAGCTTTTTCTACAGATGGGATACGCGATGATGAGTCCGGCTGCAACTATCTATATGATCGTTCCATCTTTTATGATATTGAAATACAACAATACGATCGACAACGCTCCGAGGTCTATCGCGGTATATTCGCTCGTCGCGGAGGGCTACGGAACGATTCTGCCGGGCGATTTTGCCGCAGAGGGTAATACAGAGCAGCACTATTCAAACGACTATATCCCCCAAAAAACAAACATCCTTATCGCCAATAACGTGATAACAAACGGCGGTCAGAACAATGACCCGTATTCAAGCTACGAAAAAGCCGCGATCTCGGTTTTGGGCTCAAAGGTAGTTAATTCCATGGTTTATTCGGGCGGCAGCGGCGGCTTGCCTGTCGGCGAATACCCCTGCGACACCGTAACGGTCAAGAACAATCTGCTTGATTTAAAGGAAGGCAGCGGAGTCAGGGTAGAACACTCAAAGACAATCAGCGTCGACTCAAACGTTATCTACTGCACCAAAACCTCAGCCACGGCGAACTACTACGGCGTGGTGTTAAGAGACGGAGTAAATCCCGCTAACATAACCAAAAACTACATTTCTAATCCCGCCGTTAACGGGATCCATATCGACTCCTGTACCCTGAACTATATTTCGGGCAACGAGATAATCAGCGCGGGCAAGTACGGAATGGGTACGTACGCCTCATCAATCGGCACTATACAAAACAACGTTGTTTACTACTCTAAGACCGAAGGCATAGCTATCCTCAGCAGCTCAAAGGTGACCACGAAGATCTCAGAGAACAGGGTTTCGTCCTCAAATTACGGCATCCACATCTCGGGCGACTCGGCGGCAAAGCTGATCGATAAAAACCTGACCTATAACTGCCAGACGAACATCGGCTATGCTTCAAGCACGGGCTTGGTGACGGTCGGAACTAACTACACCGCCAACGCAACGCTCACGACCTTTGCGGTAGACAGCAAAACGGTCAACCTCGGCATCGGCGAAAGCTGGAGGATAGGCAAGACCGTTACGCCCGTTAACGCGATCACGACCTTTAACTACACAAACTCAAATCCCGAGGCCGCCTCGATCGACAACACGGGCAGGATCACAGCCATAAACCCCGGCACAACGAGCATAATTATGAAGAGCGCCAACGGCAAGGGGCTTATCATCAACGTCACCGTAAAGGCTCAGCTTCAGGCGGTTTTGGGCGACGTTGACGACGGATATGTCACCTCAACAGACAGCGCGCTTTTGGGCAACTACACCTCAAGGCTCGGAGATTATGATAACATCAACCTCATCAACGCGGATGTTGACCGCGACAGAAAAGTAACAGCGTCAGACAGAATAATTCTGACGCGCTATGTTGACAGAGACCCTGACATATCTTCTTTGCCATACGCTCCTTTAAATCAGGATGATATAAGAGCGCGGTTCTCGTTCAACAGTGTTCAGGCAAAGGCGGGCGAGAGGGTAGAGCTCACGCTCAGCTTGGACACGAACCCGGGCATAGCCACGGCTGATCTTGACATTGAATTTGACTCAAATGTTTTACATTTAGTCGATGTGGTTGACAATCATCTTATCGAGGGCGCGACACCGGCGCACTCCGACCGCTTTGAAGCTCCCTACAGGTTATCTTGGGAGAACGACCTCGCCAAAACCGACAGCTTAGCGACCGGCAAGCTTGTTACGCTTGTCTTTGAGGTCGACGAAAACGCGACCGAAGGCGAATACGCCGTAACTGTTGACCCGAACACCGCTGAGGTTTACAGCAGCTCGCTGAATAGGGCGGATTGCTTTGTGAGCCGCGGCTCGGTAGAAGTCGTCAAGGACGAGCCGTTGATCGGCGATGTTGACGGCAGCGGCGTGGTAGATATTGACGACGCTCTGCTCCTCCAAAAGCACATCGCGAAATACACCGACGGCGGCAGACCCCTGATTGATGAAAGCGACGAAGCGGTAATGAATATTGCCGACGTAAACCGCGACGGAATACTCTCTGTTAGCGATGTAACAATGATACAGCAGTATATCGCGGGTATCATCACAGATTTCAGCTAAAAGAATATTAGCAAAACGGGCGGTCATTGACCGCCCGAACATTTTTAAAACAAAAATGAGGCTGACTTTTTCGGAAGTCAGCCTCAAATTATATTTACTGTAAATCACACCGTTTTGACCCGCCGTTGCGGAAACGCTTGAATCAAATCAAAGCTTTCCAAAGGCGGATTGCGGTGTTGTCGCCACAACTTATTTGTTGTTTACAGCAGCCTGAGCGGCAGCGAGTCTTGCGATCGGCACACGGAAGGGTGAGCACGATACATAGTCAAGACCGATCTTGTGGCAGAACTCTACTGAAGAAGGATCTCCGCCGTGCTCGCCGCAGATACCAACGTGGAGGTTGGGATTAACGGGCTTGCCGAGCTTGATAGCGGTTTCCATAAGCTTGCCAACGCCTGTCTGGTCGAGCTTAGCGAACGGATCGTTCTCAAAGATCTTTGTGTCATAGTAAGCTGTGAGGAACTTACCTGCGTCGTCTCTTGAGAAGCCGAATGTCATCTGAGTAAGGTCGTTTGTACCGAAGCAGAAGAAGTCAGCCTCAGTAGCGATCTCGTCAGCTGTAAGAGCAGCTCTCGGGATCTCGATCATTGTACCGACCTCATACTCGAGATTTACGCCTGCAGCGGCGATCTCAGCGTCGGCGGTTTCAACAACGACCTTCTTAACGAACTTGAGCTCCTTGAGCTCGCATACGAGCGGGATCATGATCTCGGGTTTAACATTCCAGTCTGCGTGCTCTTTCTGAACCTCGATAGCAGCGCGAATAACAGCCTTTGTCTGCATCTTTGCGATCTCGGGATATGTTACAGCCAGACGGCAGCCGCGGTGACCCATCATCGGGTTGAACTCGTGGAGCGACTGGATAAGAGCCTTGATGTCCTCTACGCTCTTGCCCTGAGAATCAGCGAGCTTCTTGATGTCCTCTTCCTCAGTGGGAACGAACTCGTGAAGCGGAGGATCGAGGAAACGAATTGTAACGGGGCATCCCTCGAGAGCCTCATAAAGAGCCTTAAAGTCGCCCTGCTGATAAGGAAGGATCTTATCAAGAGCAGCTTCTCTCTCTTCTACTGTATCTGCACAGATCATCTCGCGGAAAGCAGCGATCCTGTCCTCTTCAAAGAACATATGCTCTGTACGGCAGAGGCCGATACCTTCTGCGCCGAGCTCTCTTGCCTTCTTAGCGTCTGCGGGTGTATCTGCGTTTGTTCTTACCTTAAGAGTTCTGAACTTGTCAGCCCAAGCCATAATTCTGCCGAACTCGCCTGCGATCTCAGCGTCCTTAGTAGCGATTGCGCCGTCGTAGATGTTACCTGTTGAACCGTCGATCGAGAGGTAATCGCCCTCGTGGAACTCTTTGCCTGCGAGTGTGAACTTCTTGTTCTCCTCGTCCATAGCGATGTCGCCGCAGCCTGATACGCAGCATGTACCCATACCACGGGCAACAACGGCAGCGTGTGATGTCATACCGCCGCGAACTGTAAGGATACCCTGTGAAGCCTTCATACCTGTGATATCCTCAGGTGAAGTTTCAAGACGTACAAGAACTACCTTTTCGCCTCTTGCGTTCCATTCCTCAGCGTCCTCAGCTGTGAACACGATCTTACCGCAAGCAGCACCCGGAGAAGCGCCTAAGCCCTTGCCGATGGGAGTAGCAGCCTTAAGTGCAGCTGTGTCGAACTGGGGATGGAGAAGTGTGTCGAGGTTACGGGGGTCGATCATAGCGACAGCCTCTTCCTCTGTTCTCATACCCTCGTCAACGAGGTCGCAAGCGATCTTAAGAGCAGCCTGAGCTGTTCTCTTACCGTTTCTTGTCTGGAGCATATAGAGCTTGCCGTGCTCAACGGTGAACTCCATATCCTGCATATCTCTGTAGTGATCCTCGAGAGTAGCGCAGACCTTTGTGAACTGGTCGAACGCCTCGGGGAACTTCTCTGCCATCTGAGCGATAGGCATAGGAGTACGAACGCCTGCAACAACGTCCTCGCCCTGTGCGTTTGTAAGGAACTCACCCATGAGCTTCTTCTCGCCTGTAGCGGGATCACGTGTAAATGCAACGCCTGTACCGCAGTCGTCACCCATGTTACCGAAAGCCATTGACTGAACGTTAACGGCTGTACCCCATGAATAGGGGATATCGTTATCGCGGCGATAAACGTTCGCGCGCGGGTTGTCCCAAGAACGGAATACCGCCATAACGGCGCCCATCAGCTGCTCCTTGGGATCATCGGGGAAATCCTTGCCGATCTTAGCCTTGTACTCGGCCTTGAACTGATATGCAAGCTCCTTGAGGTCGTCAGCGTCAAGATCTACGTCCTGAGTTACGCCCTTCTTCTCCTTCATCTCGTCGATAAGCTCTTCAAAGTACTTCTTACCAACTTCCATTACTACGTCTGAATACATCTGGATGAATCTTCTGTAGCAGTCCCAAGCCCAACGGGGGTTGCCGGACATCTCGGCAATGGTGTTAACAACAGTCTCATTAAGACCGAGGTTAAGGATAGTATCCATCATACCGGGCATAGAAGCTCTCGCGCCTGAACGAACCGATACGAGCAGGGGATTCTCCTTGTCACCGAACTTTTTGCCGGTGATCTCTTCCATCTTTACGATGTACTCGTTGATCTGACCCTGAATCTCGTCGTTGATCTTTCTGCCGTCCTCATAATACTGAGTACAAGCTTCTGTCGTAATTGTGAAGCCCTGAGGTACGGGGAGACCCATGCTTGTCATTTCTGCAAGGTTAGCGCCCTTACCGCCGAGGAGTTCACGCATGTTTGCGTTACCTTCTGAAAAAAGGTAGACCCATTTGTTTGCCATTTTGACAGTCCTCCTATTATTTAATATACGGCTGCGGCAAAACGGGGCAAAAACCGCCCGATTTGCCTACATGTATAAGCCTAAACCATATTATAACAAATTTTGCCGAAAATAGCTATATTTTTTTGAAATTTTTTCTTATAAAAAACACCTGCAAATTTTATTAATATTGTATAAAACGTTTAAATTGAAATCTTTGCCTCTTTTTTCTTATTTGGACTCAAAATCCGTTTTATTTATGCGATAATAGTTATGTCTGGAGTAGTGTGCACAAGAGTGTATTGACACCGGGTCACACTGATTCTGACGGTGTAAATAATTAAATTTAGGTAGGTAGCTTATGAGCAACTGCGCTGTTATCCTTGCCGGCGGCGAGGGTAAAAGAATGAAGTCAAACAAGCCCAAAACGCTGTCGCCCGTACTCGGCAAGCCGATGCTCCTCTGGGTCGTTTCGGCGCTTAAAAACGCGGGTATTGATGATATTTGCGTTGTAAAGGGCTTTAAGAAAGAGGATGTCGAAGAATTTCTCGACTCTCTCGATTTTAAGGTAGAAAGCGTTTTTCAGGCGGAGCGCTTGGGAACGGGTCACGCTGTTATGATGGCAAAGGACTTTTTGTCCGCCCACAGCGGCAATGTAGTTATCCTCAACGGCGACGCCCCGTTTATGACGAGCGAGACCATCAAAAATTCGCTTGAACAGCATCAGTCGACCGGCTGCGCTGCAACGGTCATCTCCGCGAGAGTGGACGACCCCTACGGCTACGGCAGGATCGTCAGGGATACCGACGGCAGCCTAAAGGCTATCGTTGAGCACAAGGACGCTGATGAGGAAACCTTAAAGATAGACGAGGTCAATTCAGGCGGATACTGGTTTGACTGCCAAAAGCTTTTGAGCGTGCTCGACAGGATCAAGTCCGACAACGCCGCGGGGGAGTACTATCTTCCCGACGCGATTGAGCTTTTGCTCACCGACGGACAAAAGGTCGGAGCCTACACCGCCGAATGCAGCGACGCGGTCTTGGGCGCAAACGACCCGGCTCAGCTCGAGGAGCTCAACCATATCGCTCTCAAAAAGGGCTATGAATGTAAATAAGGGTATAATAAAAATTACATAAACGGATCAAGTGTAAAGGAGTTTAGCAATGAATTTTCACGGTAAGGACATTAAAATTTTCGCGGGTAATTCTAATGTAGACGTTGCTCAGGGTATTGCGGGATGTCTCGGACTTCCGCTCGGCAAGAGCGACTGCACACACTTCTCGGACGGCGAGATCGCGGTTTCGCTTCACGAGTCTGTAAGAGGCAGCGATTGCTTTATAGTTCAGTCTACCTGTACCCCCGTAAACGACAACCTTATGGAAATGCTGATTATGATCGACGCCATGAAGCGTGCTTCGGCGGCGAGGATCACGGCGGTTATGCCGTACTTCGGCTATGCCAGACAGGACAGAAAAGCCAAGGCGAGAGATCCGATCTCGGCAAAGCTTTGCGCCGATCTTATCACAACAGCCGGCGCTGACCGCGTGCTTACAATGGATCTTCACGCTAACCAGATCCAGGGCTTCTTCAACATCCCCGTTGACCACCTCCACGGCGCGGGAATACTTGCGAACCATATGAAGGAGAAGATCGGCGGAAACTTTGATGATTATATCGTTGTTTCTCCCGACCTCGGCTCGGTAACACGTTCAAGAAACTTCGCTTCAAAAATCGGCACAAGCCTCGCGATCATCGACAAGCGCAGACCCAAGGCAAACGTCTGCGAGGTTATGAACATCATCGGTGACGCAAGAGGCAAAAAGGTCATCCTCGTTGACGATATGATCGACACAGCCGGAACTCTCTGCAACGCGGCTAACGCTATCGTTGAAAAGGGCGGCGCAACAGAGGTTTACGCCTGCGCTACTCACGCGGTGCTCTCAGGTCCCGCTATCGAGAGGATCAAGAACAGCGCTATCAAGGAGGTCATCCTCCTCGATACTATCCCCCTCTCTGACGAGAAGATGATCGACAAATTCACGGTGCTCCCCACGTCTCCCACCTTTGCCGAGGCTATCGCGAGAATTTATAACGACAAGCCCTTTACAGCGGCTTTCAACTGATATAAAATAATAAATACATGAAACAGGCGGACTTTCACAAAGTCCGCCCTTGTGTGTTTTGTAAGGCAGGCAAAAATTATGTTTGGATTCAAAAAATTCGGCAGCTCGGTCGAATACATCATTGTCGGGCTCGGAAATCCCGATAAAAAGTATCAGAACACGCGCCACAACTGCGGCTGGATGGCTCTCGATCATATCGCCGAGAAGAATTCCTGCCGCGTAAACCGCATAAAGTTTAAAAGCTACTGCGGCGAGTGCGTGATCGGCGGCAAAAAGGTTTTGCTGATGAAGCCCACGACCTATATGAACAACAGCGGTCAGGCGGTCGTTGAGGCGATGAATTTCTATAAAATCCAGCCCGAAAACGTCATCGTTATCTTTGACGACGTCTCGCTCGACGTCGGCAAAATGCGCATCCGCGCAAAAGGCAGCGACGGTGGTCAAAAGGGTATGAGGAGCATAATCTACCTCAGCGGCAGCGACAACTTCCCCAGGATAAAGATCGGTATCGGCGCAAAGCCCAACCCCAACTGGGATCTTGCCGACTGGGTGCTGTCAAAGTTTTCGTCGGACGAGAAAAAAAAGCTCAAGCCGATGTTCGATAACGCTTGTGACGCGGCGGAGCTTATCATCGACGGTAAAATCGACCGCGCCATGAATATGTTTAACTGAGATGAAGAAAATCAACCTTGAAAACCGCTACAATCTGATAGACGCGATCAGGGGTTTTATGCTTGTAAATATGATCGTATTTCATTTTTTATACGATGTTTTTATGATTTACGGAGTTGACCCAAAGTGGGCGTTTGTCCCCGCGGTCGTCGTTTGGGAAAGGATCATCAGCGTGACTTTCCTTGTTGTGTCGGGAATCTCTCTGAATTTTTCAAAGCACGCTTACAGGCGCGGTATAATTGTTAATCTGTGCGGCTTTTTGATCACGGTCGTCACGTTTTTTGCGGTGCCGTCGCAGCCCGTGTGGTTCGGCGTTCTGAATTTTATCGGTTGCGCGATGATGATCTGCAACGCGCTAAAAAATTATCTTAACAAGCTTGATCCCGTCCTTGGCGCCGGACTTTCGCTGTTGTGCTTCGCCGTTTTTTACTGCGTTCCCGAGCGTTATCTGGGTCTGTTCGGGTTAAAGCTCATCAAGCTGCCGGACTTTTTGTACGGCTTTAGGTACGCCGCTTTCCTCGGATTTCCCGACAAGGACTTTTTCTCGGCGGATTTCTTCCCGATAATACCTCATATTTTCATATTCGTATTCGGGTACTATTTATGGCGTATAATAAAGTCAGCAAACAAAGCAGAGCTGTTCCGGCGCAGGGTTTATGTCCTCGACTTTATGGGCAGACACTCGCTGATAATATATCTGCTCCACCAGCCCGTGCTGATGGGTATCTGCTATTTGATTTTCAATTTATAAAACTATGAACAACAAAATGGATTTTTTGATCGGCGCGTTAAACGAAAGCGCGCCGTTCAACACGCTTAAAAAGAGCGTGAAAAACGGCAGGTCGCTCTGCGCCGCAGGGCTGTCTGCCGTTAACAAGGCAAATGTAATATTCGCGCTTTGCCGCCAAAAGAAAACCGCGGCGCTGTGCATAGCCTCTGACGAAAAAGAGGCGCAGACCCTGTGCAACGATCTCTGTTGTATGGGGCTTAACGCGCTTGTCTATCCGGTGCGTGACTACAATTTTATCGACCTTCAAAGCCGCTCGCGCGAGTATGAGCACCAGCGGCTAAAGGCGCTTTTGCGTCTCAGCGAGGGCGAATGTGATGTGGTAATAGCCTGCATTGACGCGGCGTGTCAGCTTACCGTCCCGCAAGCCGTACTGCGTGATACTTCCGTTGTGTTTGAAGAGGGCAAGGAGCTGCCGATAGAAAAGGCGGTCAGGGCGCTGACCCTGCTCGGCTACGAGAGGTTCGACGCGGTTGAGGGCAACGGACAGTTTTCGCTCAGGGGCGGCATTTTGGACTTTTTTATGCCGGACTCAAAGTATCCCGTCCGCGCGGAATTTTGGGGCGATGAGATAACCGATCTCAGCTATTTTGATATCGAAAGCCAGCGGCGATTTGAAAAGGCGGGCAAAATTCGCCTCACTCCGTCCACCGAGATAATCATCGAGGACAAAGAGGCGCTTGCCGATAAGATCATTCACAAGGCTTCGCTGCTCAAGGGCAGAAATATTGTCAAGGCGCGCGAAAAGCTGTATGCCGAGGCGGAGCTTATCCGATCGGGCGCGAGCATCCCCAATGCAGACAAATTTCTCGGTCAGATCTATGAAAAACCCGAGTGCCTGCTCGACTACTTTGACAGGGATTCTCTGTTCTTTGTGTCCGAGTATTCAAATGTCCGCGACCGCGGGAAAATGATGGATTTCCAAAACACCGAGGCGCTCAAACAGGGCCTTGCCGACGGCGTGCTTTGCCGCGGCTTTGACCGCTTTTCGCTCACCCTTAACGAGTGCACGGAGCGGTTTGAGGCTCACGGCGTTATACTGCTCGAAAACTTTGTCCACGGCAGTATCGACATAAAGCTCGGCGAGGTTATCAGCTTTAACTCAAAGCAGCTCAGCACATGGAACGGCTCATACAAGCAGCTGCGCGAGGATATCGACGGCTTCTGTCAGTCGGGCTACCGCGGAGTGGTTTTGGCAGGAACCGAAAAGGCGGCAAAAAAGCTCGGCGAGACCCTCTCTTCCGACGGTTACAATGCCGAATACGCCGAAAAACTAAGCAAATTATCAGACAAAAAGATATATGTAATGAGCGGAGCTCTCAGCGCCGGCTTTGAGCTCCCCAACGAAAAATTCTTTCTTATAAGCTACGGTCAGGCGGCTTTCCGCCCCGAAAAAAAGCGCAGAAGGCGCAAAAAAGAGGGCAACGAGATCTACAGCCTTTCCGAGCTCACGCCCGGGGATTATGTTGTTCACAACGTCCACGGGATCGGCATTTTCAGCGGCATCCGCAAAATCGACACCCACGGTATCACAAAGGATTATATAAAGATAGACTACGCCAAGGGCGACGTGCTCTATGTGCCGGTCACTCAGCTCGATATGGTCGCAAAATACATCGGCCCGCGCGAAAATACGCGTATAAAGCTCAACCGCCTCGGCTCTCAGGAATGGCAAAAGGCAAAGGCGAGGGTAAAGAGCTCGGTCAAGGATATTGCAAAGGAACTTATCGCCCTTTACGCCGCGCGTATGAAGGCGAAGGGCTACGCTTTTTCCGCCGACAACGAGTGGCAGCGTGACTTTGAAATGGGCTTTGAATACGAGGAAACGCCCGACCAGATCATCTGCATCGGCGAGATAAAGCGCGATATGGAGCGTGCCGTGCCGATGGACAGACTCCTTTGCGGCGACGTCGGGTTCGGCAAGACCGAGGTCGCGCTCAGGGCGGCGTTCAAGTGCGTTTCGGACTCAAAACAGTGCGCGCTGCTCTGCCCGACGACGATTTTGGCGTGGCAGCATTACCAGACCGTGACAAAGCGGTTCGAGGGCTACCCGATAAGGGTAGAATTACTCTCGCGCTTCCGCACGCCAAAGCAGCAAAAGGAGATTTTGGTGCGCCTAAAGCGCGGCGAGGTCGATATGGTCATCGGCACCCACCGCCTTGTGCAAAAGGACGTGGAATTCCGCGACTTGGGGCTCGCTATAATCGACGAGGAACAGCGGTTCGGAGTGGCGCAAAAGGAGCGATTCAAGGAGCTTGTCAAAAATGTCGACGTGCTCACCCTGTCCGCTACCCCTATCCCGCGCACGCTCAATATGGCTATGAGCGGACTGCGCGATATGAGCGTGATCGAAGAAGCTCCCCTTAACCGCCAGCCCGTCCAGACCTATGTGCTCGAGCACGACAACGCCGTGATCTACGAGGCTGTACGCCGAGAGATGCGCCGCGGCGGTCAGGTCTTTTACCTGCACAATAACGTAGAAACGATCGAGAGCTGTGCGCGCAGGATACGCGAAGCGATCCCCGACGCGAAGATCGCCATAGCTCACGGCAAGATGAACGAGCAGCAGCTTTCCGAAGTCTGGCGGCAGATGCTCGAACAGGAGATAGATATCCTCGTTTGCACAACAATAATCGAAACAGGCGTCGATTTGCCTAACGCGAACACGCTCATCATAGAAAACGCCGACTGTATGGGACTTTCTCAGCTCCATCAGCTCCGCGGACGTGTCGGCAGAAGCGCGCGCCGCGCCTACGCATACTTTACTTTTAGGCGCAGCAAGGTGCTGACCGACATACAGCAAAAGCGCCTTGCCGCTATCAGGGAGTTCACAGAGTTCGGCAGCGGCTTCAAAATCGCTATGCGCGACCTTGAACTGCGCGGAGCGGGCAACATTATGGGCGCTCAGCAGCACGGCCATATGGAGAGCGTTGGCTACGATATGTACCTAAAGCTGCTGGCAGAGGCAGTGGGCGAGGAGAGAGGCGAAGAGCAAAAGACCGCCGACCTCGATTGCCTTATAGATATTTCGGTAGACGCCCACATCCCCGAATACTATGTTGAGAGTCTTACCCTGCGGCTCGATGTTTACCGCAGGATCGCCGACATCAGGACCGAAAGCGATGCGGAGGACGTTAAAAACGAGCTCAAAGACCGCTTCGGCGAGATCCCCGAGTCGGTCGAGGGCTTGATCGACATTGCGCTCATCCGCAACAAAGCATACTCTATGGGAGTCTATGAAATACGTCAAAATGATACCGCAATTATGCTCTATGTCAAAGAGATAAAGTCCCCCGCGGTGGCCGATCTGCTCATCGCGCTCAACGGAAAGGCAACGCTCAGCGCAGGAACAAAGCCCTATTTGGCTGTAAAATGCGCCGACGGAGCTGATTCTGTTGAGGTTTTGAAGCGGATTTTTAAAATATAATGGTAAAATTTGATAAATTTTTAATAAAATGTAGACATCGGCAAAAAAATTGTGTATAATCATATTGTATGCACCCTTAAATGGGTAAAAATGTTTAAAGGATGGTATAGTAACATGAGATCCGCAATTAAAATCAGCTCACTGCTTTTGGCAGTAGTTATGCTTGTGAGCGCTGTTTTGGTTTCGGGCTGCAGCCTTAAACCCGAGTGGTCTTACAAGACAAGCGAAAAAGAGCTTGCAATCGGTGTTTATATCTTAGCGCTCAGATCAGCATACTCAACTGCTGAGACCAAGGCTAAGGAGCTTGAGGATTATGACAGCACATCGGACAGCTGGCTTGATATGGAAATCACAGACGATGACGGCAACACAGAGGTTGCCCGCACATGGATAAAGAATAAGGCTGAGGAACAGTGCCTTGAATACCTCGTTGTAGAAAATGGTCTGAGCGACAGCGGCACAACAGTTGACGAGGCTCAGCTTGACGAGGCAAGAAAACAGGCAAAGACTTCTTGGGAGGTCGGCCAGCAGACTATGTACGGACAGATGCCGGCGGCGAAGAAATCTTTGGAAAAGTACGGCGTTTCTCTCGCGAGCTATACTTATGTAGTTGCGGACGCTCATCAGAACGAAGAGGCTTACTTTGATTATCTTTACTCTCCGGGCGGTCCCAAGGCGGTTCCCGATGCTGAGCTTGTAAAGTATGTTCAGGATAACTATGCTGATTACTCATACATCTCGGTTCCCCTCTACACCTCACAGCAGCAAGAGGGCTCGGAACAGCCCACAAGCGTAGCTATGTCCGCCGAGGAAAAGAAGAAAGTCAACGACAAGATAAACGGATACGCAAAAGCGATAAACGACGAAGGCAAGTCTTATGATGACGTTGTTTCCGAGTATATGAAGGAAAGCGGCCTTACCGAAAGTCCCTCAAAGGATAATATCGAGCTCAAGGAAGAGTTTTCCGCTGGCGACCAGATCAAGACGGCTTACGATAAGATCCAGCCCGGCAAGGTTTCAGTAGTGACCGTAGGCGAAGACCCCAACGCAAGCGTATACCTCATTTACAAAAAGGATATCAAGGCGGACGCGGCAAAGTATGTTTCGGAAAACCGCGAAACTGTTCTTCACAAGGCAAAGGAAAAAGATTTTGAGGATTACCTCAAGACCCTTACAGAAGATCTCGATTACGAGAAGAGCTCGGCTGTAGACAGTTACGATCCCAAGATGTTCTTTGAGCCAGTACAGCCCACAACCGCGGCAAAATCTAACGAGGATGACGCAGCAGACAGCAGCGCGGCGGGCTGATTGTCAACAATGCAAATATTTTCAAGCGAATAACACATATAATACAGGGGAAGAACAATACAAAAAACTCAAAAGTAAATCTTAGAGGTGATTTGTATGAAAAGAAACTATTCAAGAGCACTCGTAGCTTTTTTGGCGGCGATAATGTGCTTGTGCGTTTGCGTTTTTAACGTATACGCGGTACCCGGAGAGGACGGAGAGGTCACTCCCGATCCGGGCGGCGGAGATCAGTCAAGCGCTCAGTCATCAGATGTTCCGTATATTCCCGATCCCCCCGCAGAAGGCGGCGGAGATCAGTCAAGCGCCCAGTCATCAGACGTTCCGTATATTCCCGAGAGTAACAACGACAATTCTTCGTATGACGGCGGAGGCGGCGGATATGACGGAGGCGGAGATAACCAGACTTCGTATGAAACCGACGGTGGCGGCGAAAGCAGCAACAATGTTTATTATGACAGCGACGGCAACAGCTATTCCAATCAGGACGACGTCTATGTAGGCGGAGGTCAAAACTATCAGCCTCCCGCAAGTACCGCCCCGACAGCGGCGCTTTACAAGACAGAAAAAAAGATTGACGCCGACGAGCTCTCCAAAAGCGATTGGGGAGAACTCTCAAATCTGCTCAAAAACAACGGAGCGGCAGAGAGCGACGGAGATGATTTTGCTTTTATCCAGAATAATACAAGCAAAAAAGATAACGGTCATTGGATCGTTATCGCCGGATTGATTTGTATCCTGCTCAGCATTACAGGCTTTATTTACCTTATCGCCTCAAAAATCAGCAGACGCAAAAAGATCAAAGAGGGCAATATCACAAAGACTTCCGATCCTCAAAAGAAGGGAGCCGCAAGACGCTCTAACGACGATTATGACGACGGCTACGGTTCAAAAAGAAAACCCGAACAAAAACAGCAGCAGGATCGTCGTGTCGAAAGAGCAAAAACCGTCAACCGTTACAGTGATGAAAAAACCAAGACTCATTACAGCAGCGGCAAAACCACCAATGGCGGTAAACACGGCAGAAGATACAGATAATTTATCAAAGATTAAAGGCTCCGATTTTCGGAGCCTTTTTTGTCGTGGCGACGACGGCGCAAAACGTGACGGATAAGTACAATGTTATCAAAGAAATTTCAGCGCGGCTTGCCGCATTTAGCTTGCCATAGGCAAATTTAGCTCGCGTCAGCGAATTTAGCGTGCCGACGGCACATTTAGCTTTTCATCTCTATGTGCAAAACCTACAAAATGACACGCCAAATTTTGGATTGCGGAAAGGGTGACAATATGGTAAAATAAAGAAAAGAATATTCGTAATTGTGCACTTTATGACGTGCCATTTCGATTATTAGTTTTTGAGATTGAGGAGGATTTTTTGTGAAAAAGAGGATTAGTAGTTTCACAGCGGTCTTATTAGCAGTTATACTGATTATATCTATGTTTTCAATCATACCTGCGCAGGCTGCAAGTGAAGATAACCAAAGCGTCGGCGCAACAAGCGGCACAACAGGTGATTGCATATGGACTTATGATCCATCATCAAAAGTATTAACAATAAGCGGAAATGGAAGAATGGCTGATTATGATAGTTGGTACTATGATTTTGATTCCGATTCAATTGTAGGAGATAATATGCCCCCATGGTTTGATATTGGATACACAAAAGTTAATATTTTGTATGGAGTTCAAAACATTGGAAAAAATGCTTTTAACGAAGAAGCTCAGGCATCTTATTATGGCGACTGGGAAAATCGATTGGGAAGTGTTACTATTGCAAACAGTGTAACAGAAATTGGAGAGTATGCATTTGAAAATTGTCACAACTTAAAACAAATCACATTGCCAAATTCCATAAGTGTAATTCGCTATTACACTTTCGCTTGGTCAGGATTAACAAGCATTGAAATACCTGCAACCGTAAAAAGGATTGAGCCGTACGCTTTTCGTGAATGCACAAATTTAGAAAGTGTAAGATTTAATTATGGGTTAGAAGAATTAACAGGAGGAGTTTTTGAAAACTGTAATTTAAAAAATATTGTTTTACCAGATAGTTTATTATCAATATCAGAGCATGATTTTTATGGAAACAATGAATTAACAACACTTTTAGTTCCAGAAAGCGTATCAAGTATATATAATGCTTTTGGGCGTTGCAATAAATTAACTATTAATGGATATAGCGGTTCATATGTTCAAGAGTATGCAGAAAGGAATTTAATTCCTTTCAAAGTTGTTTCAAAAAACATTTCACTGTGTGAAATAACGGCTACTCCATCCGTTGTAATATTTGATGGTACAACCAAATATCCTGATATTACAGTTAAAAATCGAGCAACACAAGTAATTCTTACACAAGGTAACGACTATTCTGTTAGCTATCCAAATGCAATATATCCAGGAAACTATACCGTTACAATTGTTGGCAAAGGAAAATACTCTGGTTCAACTTTATGCACGTTTTCTATAATAGAAGCATCAAAAACCGACATTTCAACTTGCTCAATTATTCTAAGCCCAACATCATTTACATATGACGGTACAGCAAAAACCCCATCGGTAACTATAAAAGACGGCGAAATTGCACTGACAAATGGCACTGACTACAGTGTTAGTTATCCTAATGCAATAAACGTGGGAACTTATACCGTTACAATTACAGGCACGGGAAACTATGCTGGCTCAACTACAAGAATATTTTCCATCACAGAAGCACCCAAAACAGCTATTTCAAATTGTTCTGTTACGCTAAACCCAACTTCATTTACCTATGACGGATCAGCAAAGGCTCCAACCGTTACCGTAAAAGACGGCACAAAGACGCTTACAAACGGTACAGACTATAGCGTAAATTGCCCTAACGCAGTAAATGCAGGAACTTACACCGTTACAATTACCGGAATGGGGAATTATATCGGCTCTACTACAAGAACATTCACGATTACTTCTCCCAAGCAACAGTTTGTCTGGGGAAGCGATAATTATAATTTCTTGAATTCTGCACCAACTTATTTTCCGTATTCAAAATACAGAGATCAAATTAACAATGTGTATGCCAGCAAATTAAAAAAGAATCTTACAAATTCGGAATATCAGGTAATATTTGAGGGCACATGGTACAGTGATGCGTGGTTAGATGAAAACTGGGGAGGCTCATGCTACGGTATGTCCTCAACAACATTATTAGCAAAGGAAGGATTATTACCATATTCGTCATATCAATCAGGTGCGACAAAACTACATGATTTTGGATATCCAAAAAATAATTCCAATTTGCTTTCGTTAATTACATATTATCAGATGTTACAGGTAAAAGATATTATCCAGCAACAATATAGAACCGTACCAAACAAGACTAACAAAGAAAATATAACGAACTTGATTTCTTTATTAGATAAAAACACAACTGTTTTGGTTGGATTCCAAAAAGCAGGCTGGGGCGGTCACGCTATCCTTGCAACAGGATACGAGTACGGTAGTTGGACATGGAACGGTATTTCGTATCAAGGTTGTATAAAGATATGCGATCCTAATGCGGCAACAGCATACAACACGAGATATAATATCTATTTTAATACAAGTTCGTATAACTGGACAATCCCCGGGTATTCAAACATGACCTCAACCGCGGGAGCTAAATTCAACTATATCGGCGCGAATGTTAATGAGATAAATAAAGGTGGATATTTATCAGGAACGTCAAATCAAAATAGCGAGGATTTTGTTGCCAGAATTGACGCGCATAAAATCTCAGATAACCGTTCGGTTTCAAAAGTTGTTAATTCAAACGGATATTATATGAATCAGAGTTCTTTGCCCGGTGAGATCGTTGAGGATTATTCTTATATACTCGGCAACGAATCAGAGGGAACGATAGGATATAATTTATATGATTCAAACGCGTCTTATAAAGTTTCTCAGAGTAATGCCGAGACTTTGCAGCTTACAATGGATTATGAGAATTGTTTGCTCAGCGGTGGTTCATTAGCCGGAACGTCCGTGATATTTGATAAAAACGGTTATGTTGAGGTTAACGGTGAGTCGGCAGTTTATAACCTTTCTGCAACGTTCGATTCAGATTATCCGACAGACTGGTTTACAATTCAGGCTAGCGGTTATAACGCAAATACTGCTTCGCTTAGGATGGTAGATAACGGTTATGTTTTGACGGCAGATAATCTTGAAAAAGTTACTGTAAAGGCAAACAATAGAGAGTTCACAGCACAGACAAAGTTCTCAACCGACTATACATCCGTATTTATCTATGAAATAGACGAGGAAACTATCGGATTAAAGGTAGACACCGACAATAACGGTACATATGAAACAGAGCTTGCCGCTTCTGATGATACTGCTATCATCGGCGACGCAAACGGCGACAATTCTATCGACGTCCTCGACGCTACAGTTGTACAGAAGTATTCGGTTGGCAGGGCAGATCTTACCGAGGAGCAAATTGATCTTGCCGACGTAAACAACGACGGCGTTGTGGATATCCTCGACGCGGCGGAAATCCAGAAATTCGCGGCAGGCAAAATCACCGAATTCAAGAAAAAAGCATAAGATTTATTCAATTAACAATTAACGATTAACAATTAACAGTAGTGGCGACCCTTGCGGTCGCCATTATTTTTTCGCTGTCGGTCGTGGCGACAACAACGAAGAAATAACGACCTGTCATACTGAGCGTGAGCGAAGTATCCCATACCTCTTTAACTAACGTAAGTGGTTAATCCGTGAGATTCTTCGGCAGAGCCTCAGAATGACAGCGCTTTTTGTTATGCACATTTAATGCTTCCCCTAAAGCTAAAGCGTCAGGTAAATCCACCAAATCAATAAAACTATTTACCGCGAAAATGCTAAAAATAAAACGATAAAGCTCAAAACAACAGAGTAAAACACGATTATTATTCTATTATGTAATAATGGTCGTGTTTTTTTGGTTATTTTTTATAAAAAATACACTAAAAATTA
The DNA here is from genome assembly GCA_902798605.1 of uncultured Ruminococcus sp. Next base: position 47,736 of record CADBXH010000004.1, read on the forward strand.
GTTTGAAAATTTTTGAATTTGCTTGAAATTACCATAAATTTTTGGTATGATATATATTAGATATAAGTATTAGTATGCAATAGTAGATTTTAATTTGGCTTTAGGAGTTGGATTTATGAATTACAGCTTCAATGATGACCGCAGTGTGCCCAAACGTTTTTTTGAGGGCGACGCCGCGACTGCCTATGAATACTTCGGAGCTCACCTCGAAAGCCGCAACGGAAAAAAGGGCGCGTGCTTCAGAGTATGGGCACCGAACGCCCTAAGCGTTTCGGTGGTGGGCAGCTTTAACAACTGGAACAAAAGCAATGATCATATGAGCAAGACCGAGGACGGTATTTGGGAGCTCTTTATCGAGGGTGACCTCAAAGGAGAATCATACAAATACTGCATCGAGACCCCTTGGTTTGAAAAAATAATGAAATCCGATCCCTTCGCTTTTTATGCCGAGCTTCGCCCCGACAACGCGTCGATTGTCTCCGACCTTTCGGATTACGACTGGCAGGACGGCGAGTGGCTTGAGCACAGAAGGACAACGGATTCATTAAAAGCTCCGATGAACATTTACGAGGTTCACGCGGGCTCCTGGAAGCGCAACGAGGACGGCAGCTTTTACACCTACCTCCAGCTTGCGGACGAGCTTGTGGCGTATCTAAAGGATATGCACTACACCCACGTTCAGTTTATGCCGCTTATGGAGCACCCGTTTGACCCCAGCTGGGGCTTCCAGACTACGGGCTACTACGCCGCTACCTCGCGCTTCGGCACTCCGCAGGAGCTTATGGTCTTGATAGACAAGCTCCATCAGGCAAACATCGGCGTTATTATGGACTGGGTACCCTCAAACTTCCCCAAGGACAGCTACGCGCTCGAGCGCTTTGACGGTACTCCGCTCTTTGAGAGCGAGGATCCCAAGCTCGGCGAGCGTCCGTCATGGGATACCTGCCTGTTCGACTTCACAAAACCCGAGGTCATCAGCTTTTTGGTGTCCTGCGCGGTGTTCTGGATAAAAACCTACCACATCGACGGTTTGCGCGTCGGCGCGCTGTCGTCAATGCTCTACCTTGACTACGGCAAGGAAAAGGGCGAGTGGGAGCCGAACAAGTTCGGCGGCAAAGAAAACCTTGAAGCTATCGACTTTGTAAAACGCCTAAACACGGCAGTTCATATGTTCTGCGAGGGCTCGCTTATGTTCGCTGAGGAGACCACCTCTTGGCCTAAGCTGACCCACAAGCTCGAAAACGGCGGACTCGGATTTGACTACAAGTGGAACCGCGGCTGGATGAACGATATGCTCAACTATATGACGCTCGACCCGCAGTGGAGACCGTTCAACCACGACAATCTGACGTTCAGCTTTTTCTACGCGTTTTCCGAGCACTTTGTCCTGCCGGTATCGCACGACGAGGTATCGCCCGGCAAGGGCTCGATACTCAGCAAAATGCCCGGCAATGACGGCGACAGGCTCGCGGGACTCAGGGCGTTCATCACCTATATGTTCGCGCATCCCGGCAAAAAGCTCATCTTTATGGGCACTGAGATCGGTCAGCTTGAGGAATGGGATGTTGACGGTATCGTTGACTGGGAGTTCCTCGACAGCAAAAACCACGCCCAGCTCCAGGTCTTTTTCAGAACGCTCAACAAGTTTTATGTTGACAACAAGCCGTTCTATGAGCGCGACAAACAGCGTTATCGCGTTCAAGCGCACGGACGAGAGCGGTAACGAGATCATTGCGGTTTGCAACTTCAGACCGATAAAGCACGAAAAATACTCGATCGGCGTGCCGGTATGCGGCATTTACGACGAGGTGTTCAACTCCGACGCCATTGAGTTCGGCGGTTCGGGAGTAACTAACGGAATGGGTCTTGAACCCGACCTTATGAAAATTCACGGCTGCAATCAGGGACTTTCTCTTACCCTGCCGCCTATGGGCGTCATCTACCTAAAATGCAGGCAGCAGTATGGTAATCAGACAGAAATCCCTGAATAAATACAGAAAGAATAAATTTATTATATTGGAGGTATTTGCATGCAAATGTTCCCAAAACAGGAAGTAGTGGCAATGCTGCTTGCCGGCGGCC
>CADBXH010000005.1 GCA_902798605.1 uncultured Ruminococcus sp.
AAGCTTCGCTATGAGGTCACGGTCAGTTCCGTACACGGTACGCCGTCCGACATAGACGTTACGGATACCTTTACGTATTCGGGCGGCGGAACAGTAAGCACGCCGACAGAGATCTCGGTCGTAAAGCATAATGCGGACGGAACCATCGAGACCTCCTCCATCCCCGCACAGGGACATATTGACGCTCTTTCGGCGATCATATACGAGATATCGCTCAATCTGCCCCAGCTTGATGATAACGAGTATTATACCCTTGTATATGAATACGGGGTGACCGGTTTGCCGGATCAGAACGCGGCTGTTTCGGCATACAACACGCTTGAAGCCACCTCAACAAACAACCATGACACAACAACGGATCACGCGGATTATTTCATTTATAATAAGCAGCCCCAAAAGGTCGGAAAAGACGGTATTCCTTTCGGCGAATACATTCAGTGGTATATTTCCGTCAACGACCGCGGAAGCGATATTGCCGGAAAAGTCATTTATGACAACGGCTTTGCGGATGCGCAGAATGAAACGATCCTCGGAACCAACGGCATCTTCGTTCAGAGAGGATGGACTGACGCGACGCCCGGCGTAGATTACGAGTTTGTTTACAATAACGATAACAAGATCATCGGCGTTCGCTTCCTTCCGGAGGACGGAAGCGCGACAAACAACAACACCTACCACATTACCTATTATACCCTTCCCGACGTCAAATACGGCGAGACCGCGATCGTTCATAATGACGCGGAATTCGACGGTGATACCGTATCTTACGACGTTGTTGTTACGGGCGGCGATATTGATAAAACCGCTGACGGAGAACAGAGTCTCGGAAACGATCTGCACGGGATGAACTGGACGATCAACGTTCAGATCCCCGTGGGCGGTATTCAGTCCGGCACATCTTTCTCCGACACGCTGAGCCCCTCCGGGCATTATATGACTCAGGCTCAGTATAACGCGCTTGTTTCTGCGCTTCAAACAGCATGGGGTACGAACGTGTCTGTTTCGCCTGTGTATACCTCAGGCAATATCACCGGATATACATTTACTGTCGGCACGGCGGGCAACGGATATCTTTTTGATGACGGAATGGTGGAAAATATCACCTGGCATTACCAGACCACCGGCGATATGAGCGGCAAGGTCACGGAGTCGTTCGTCAATACGATTTCGGATGGACAAAAGACACTGCCGGTCATCAACAATATCAGCCCGAACGTTAAAAAGCTTAATGTGCAAAAGATCAGCGACTGGCAAACGATCTTTTCGGAGGAGCCCCAATCGCTTTCGTTTGATTATGATGACGAAGACAAGTCTTTCGTCTGGATCGCACAGGTTACACCAACTCCGGGTTTGCAGCAGTATCGCGTTATCGACACGCTTCCGGAAGGTGTCGAGCTGATCGGCGTCAAGGTCATCCCCACTCCTTTGACCGCGTATAATTACGGGATGAATGACTACCCGTATAACTTGCTGACGATAGATGATAACGGTGTGATTTCCGGAGAGATCGGCAATCTCTGGCAAAGCAAGACAGTGGCGTCCGGACAGCTCTCAACCTCCGCCGAAGGCAGACAGGTCGTTGACATTACGCTGACGGCAAACTCACAGAGCTCCGATTTGTTCAACAATACCTTCTATGTGATCTATTACTGTCAGCTCGCTGAGGATGCGTGGCCTCAAAACGGTACAGCTCACCTTGAACTCAACAACACAGTAAATGTTAAGACAAACGGCGATGATTACGGCGAGGCGGACAATCAGATCAATATTGACGCGACCAAAAAGGAAAAAATCGTTGACAAGACCGGCAACTGGGATAAAAACCTGCATATGCTTAACTATACGGTGGATATCAATCCATCTGCCGAAAACCTTCTCACAGGCGCCGACGGAACGGACGATCCCGAATGGCTGACGCTTACGGATGTGCTTACGTATACGGCAAGGCAGGGATCGGGTACCGGAGAGGCTATCCTCAGCCTGAATTCCGTTCAACTCGAAAAAGAGGAAAACGGCGTTTGGTCCGTGCTGCATAATATACAATGGAGTGCACATACCGAAACCGATTCCACCGATCCGAACGTAAAGCAGGCGTTTATCGAAATGCAGGTCCCCGACAGCACGCATCTGCGTCTGACTTACAGTTATCAGGTCAACAGTTCTATGAATGGCGGAATTACGCTTGCCAACTCTGCAACGCTGGAAGGACACGGAGACGAGACCGGAAGTGACAACACTCATATTGAGGCTGAAGACTTTGAAACCTTCGGTGAATCATCGTTCAAGGAATTCTGGCTCATAAAAATTGACGAGCAAGACGGAAGACCGCTGCCCGGTGCTGTGTTCACCGTATATACCTGGGATGGCATTAACGGAGAATGGTCTGCGACACCAAAAACATACACAACAGACTCCGACGGAAAAATCACAATAAAAGTGAACGATACATACGACAACGGAACAAGAGTATACCAAATGGATACCGCCTATTGTATCATGGAAACCGCAGCGCCTACCGGGTATATCCTCCCGGATGATCCCCCGCCGTTCTATTTTTGGTTCAGTAAGTATGAATCAGCTCCTCACGCCGCTCCGAATGGCTTTATGCAGACTGCCGCCGATATTTCAACTTCAAGCTATAGAATCGAAGTGGATAATCAGCGCGATTACGACGCCATTCCTGCGGAACTGACAATAAGCAAAACCGTTACCGGCTCTATGGGTGACAAAACCAAAGAATTTATGTTTACGCTGACTGTTGAGGGCGCGAATGTTACCGATGAATACGCCTGGACTAAAAACGGCGTCCAGCAAGCTGCACCGCTTCACAACCAGTCAACGTTCACCCTAAAGCACGGCGATGTTGTAAAGATAATGCTGCCCATGAACAGGGATATTACGATTACAGAAAACAATCTGGATTATTCTGTGAGCATGAAGCTTAATGATACTGCCGCGACTGCGGGTAATACCAAGACATTCAAGCTTTATGATGATGCAACGCTTGACGTAACAAATGATCGTAACACTATCATTCCGACCGGCGTGTTCAACTTGATGAACGTCATACCGTGCGTTATTGTTATGGTTATTTGCCTGCTTGTTTTTATGGCGATCCTCCTGCTGCGCACCCGTAAAAGAAGATCTGAAGCACGATCCTAAAGAGGTTTTGCCAATGAAAAAAAACAAAGCCAAAAACATCATACTGGTTTTGCTTGCCGTGATTTGCGTTTGCGTGTTGTTGTACTCTCTTTACCATGGGCTGATCATCTACATTCCTCAAAAGCAGGAACAACAGCGCTTTGACGAGCTTCGGCAAATCGTCGAACAGGAGAGTGAAGAAAAAAGCGATCCGACTCATCCGGCGGAGGCTGAAACCCGATCCGGCTCCGACAAAGATGAAAGTCATTCGGCGTTTAACGAATTAGAGACGATCAACGGTGACTACAGGGGTTGGCTGAAGATCGAGGATACTGTCATAGATTATCCTGTTATGAAATCGAGCGAGGATGATCCCGAATACTATCTTCACCGCGATTTTGATAAGAACTATTCCTTTTCGGGAACGCCGTTCATCGGCGCCGGCGCGGACGAAAACTCAGACGCGTTTGTGATATATGCCCATAATATGAACAACGACACGATGTTCGGCACCCTTGATTATTATGCCGATAAGGGATGGGCTGAGCAACATCAGTATATCAGTTTTGACACTGTGGACGAAAACCGTACTTACCGTGTTTTTGCCGCGTTTCAAACCGCGATTGGCAGCGAGAACGAGTTTAAGTACTACGACAAAGTTGGCGAGCTCAGCGACGAGGAGTATAAGGAGCTTGTCGGGGAGATCAAGGAGGTTTCCGTAATGGATTTAGCTGATTGTCCGACAAAAAAAACGCAGATCCTTATGCTCTCGACCTGTAGCTACCACTCTGATAACGGACGCTTCGTCGTTGCCGCGTATCGGGTTTGAAGGTTTCCGTAATGCATAATTGAATTTTATTCTCAATTTTATAAATCCTTTTCTTTGTTGGTACAATAAATAGCGTAATCCAGTTGCGACAAACCAAACGATTGAGGATAAACTAAACGATATAATTATATTACAACACAAAAATCCCCGCGTGAGAGGTCAAAATGCGCCTCCCAGCGGGGATTATTGTCTGCCGGTATATCTTAGCAAGAGAGGACATTATCGTGATGAGCAGCTCGCCTTTGCTGTCGAAGGTGTAGATGTTTTCTTTTTGAAAATAGACCTCGGTGCCGTGCTCTTTGAGTTTTCGAACGGCGGTGAGGCTGTCAACGGTGTTGCGTGCAAAACGGCTGACGGATTTAGTGACGATCAACCACCGCTTCACAAAGGAAGTCCTCACGCGGACGTTTTCATCACATGATTTGTCGCTTTCCGCGCGAAATCTGCTGCATGACAGAGAGAATCCGGTTGACCTGTATCAGACGATCGACAAGGAAGCCGTTACCGATACTCTGAAAACTATGCTCGATATTCTCGATAAGGAGGAGCAGGAGATCGAAATCGACGAAACTCACGCCATTCAGATCAAAGAATATCTTGCTATGCTCGACCTGCTGATGGAGGTGGATTTGCAGTACCTTCCTCATGTCAACCGCTATGACAGAATAACGGTTATCACACAGCCGGGCTTGCGATACGCGCAGGCGACGGCGCTTGTCAACAGTATGCTGCTTGACGAGCAATTCGGCGTGTTGTCGGCTGTTGAGCGCAGCCGCATTATGGAACGGATCATGAGTGAAATCCAAGGCAGAATGATGGAGGATATCGTCCTGCTTGAAACCAAGCTTGCCAATCCCGATAAAGATGTCTTTCAGCTGCAATTCGCGGCGAGTGAGTTTGATATGGTCGTTGCCGACCCGAAAGCATTGACCTGCGAAATCTTTGAGATTAAGTATAGCAAAGAGATCGTACCTGCACAGTACCGCCACCTGACAGACAAGGAAAAGTGCGCGCAGACAGAGCACCGCTTCGGAACAATTATCTCCAAAACCGTGATTTATCGCGGAAAAACTACTGATTCAGGAAATGTCCGGTATGTTAATGTGGAAGAGTATTTAAAACGGTTAGGTGTATGAACGAATAAAACGAACACTCAAGCGCTCCCGAGAGCAATGTCGTCAACTTAAGAAATAATCGCATACTTTTCCTTGCCATTGTAGGGGAGCACCCGCGTGTGCTCCCGAGGGCGTTCAATCATACTTTGATGCGCCCCTACGAAAAACCTTAAGTTGACGACATTGCTCCCGAGAGGGTGCATCAGGGTGCATTGTATCAATCATTACAGCCAATGCCATCAAAATCAGGTATACCCTTTGGGTATGCCTGATTTTGCTTTTTACCGCCGCGCCAACAGGGACTCGAAGACGAGCGTGCCGAAGGCAAAAACAGTCACGTGCCGAAGGCAAAAACAGTCAAAACACTTGACAAATGCCAATGTTTGGAATATAATAAACCTACTATGTAGATATGTATAGTATATTTCGAGGTTGATCGTTATGAAAAAGATTGTCAGTACTGATATGATGATGGGCGGCATCTGTATGATGTCTTGTTTTGTATGTTTAAAAAAGCCTCGGTCAATCGGAAAAAATGAACCGTTTATTGTACAGAGGCGTGAAAGCGCCTCTTTTTTGATATAGGAGTTTTCTTTATGTGCGAAATATACGGCTTCTCGGGCAACAGAAGCAGAGAACTTAATAATGATTTGCGTGAGTTTTATTCCCATTCCGATCAACACCCCAATGGGTGGGGACTTGCGCTGTTTGATGAAGAAAAAACCGAATTACTGAAGGAAGTATACCGCGCTGACAGAAGCGCATTGCTGAAAGAAAAGCTCAACGCTCCAATCAAAGCAAAGACCGCGCTGGCGCATATCCGTTTGGCGACCATCGGGAATGTGGAGCAGGACAACTGCCACCCCTTTACGGCGACCGACAACAGCGGCAGAACGTGGACGCTGATCCACAACGGCACGGTCTTTGAAAGCGATAAACTTAACAAATATATCTTTCTGCAAAAGGGCGAGACCGACAGCGAACGGATATTGCTCTATATTGTCGACCGAATCAACGAAGCAAGCGCGCTGTTGAGACGCTTCCTGACCGCCGCGGAGCGTTTTGAGATTTTGGATGAGATCGTCCGCGACAGCTCACCGAAAAACAAGCTTAATCTATTGATCTATGACGGCGAACTGCTCTATGTACACACCAATTTCCGCGACTCGCTTTATTACCGAAAGGACGAAAGCGGCGTGGCCTTTTCCACTCAGCCGCTCTCGGAAGGAATATGGGAAAATGTACCGTTTACAACCTTGCTCGGCTATAAAAACGGCGAGCGTTTGTACACGGGAACGCACCACGGAAATGAATATTTCTTTGACCCGTCCACATACAAGCCGCTTTATATGGCTTACTCAGGTCTGTAAGGAGAATAAAAATGAATGCTCAGAAATTGATATACGACCGCTTTATCACGCCGCTGCAAAAACCGCGTGCGAGCTATATCGGAATTGAAATAGAAATGCCGGTCGTGAATTTCAGCGGTGAAAAAACCGACAAGGCAGTGTGTATTGAAGCCGTAACAAAGGCGATAAAACACTTTGGCTTTACGCCGCATAAGTTTGACGATGACGGGGTTTGCCACGAAGCCGTATGCGACGATACGGGCGACGTTTTCTCTTTTGACTGCTCGTATAACAACTTTGAGATCTCTCTCGGACGTGTGCGCACGCTCCACGAAGCACAGGCGCGATTCAAAGATTATGTCAGCTTTATCAACGGAGAACTGAGCCGCAGCGAACACACGCTGACGGGCTTGGGAGTAAACCCAAATTACAAAATCAACGATTACAACTTTGTGCCGTCGCCGCGATACCGTATGCTGGAAGGGTATCTGAAAAAGTGTAAGATTTGGAACGGTCCGTTTCATCCGTATTTCGGCTACGGTACGTTTTCGAGCGCGTCTCAGGTACAGCTTGACGTTACCGAGGAAAATCTTTGTGAGACTATCGAGGCGTTCTCGCTCGTCGAGCCGCTGAAGGCTGTGCTGTTTGCCAATTCCTATCTGCCCGATATCCCCGAGCTGCTTTGCGCGAGGGACTATTTTTGGGAGCATAGCCCTCACGGTATCAATCCGAAAAACGTCGGCTTTTTTGAGCCGCTGCCGAAAACGGTCGGCGAGGTCACGGAGTATTTGAGCAAGGCGAGTATCTTTTGCGCCGAGCGCGACGGAAAATATCTGTTCTTTTATCCGATACCCTTTGACGAATACCTCGGACGCGATTATATCGAGGCAGAGTATTACGACGGGGAATATCACGCCTGTTCCTTTTCGCCGAAAGCGGAGGATATCGCATATCTCAGGACGTACAAGCAAACCGACCTTACCTCGCGCGGAACATTGGAATTTCGTTCCGCCTGTACCCAGCCGCTCGGCGAAGCGATGACCGTGGCGGCGTTCCACCTCGGTTTAATGAGTTATACGGAAGAATTGATCTGCTTACTGAAAAGCTCCTTTTTATATCAAGCAAATGAAAAGCCGTCACAGCTGCGTCGGAAAATGAACCGCGCGGATTTTCTTTCCTTTGTTGACGAAGATGAATTGAAAGCATTGTTAAACGCTGTTTTACAGCTCTGCAATGAGGGCTTGTGTAAGCGCGGCTATTCCGAGGAAATCTATTTGTCGCCGCTGTTTGAAAGGGCAAGGACTTTGACCTCTCCGTCCGTCCGGTTGCTTCAAAATGAAATTAAAAAAGTGATTTTGGAATACGCGAAACTGTAGGTGATATAATGACAAAAATATTCAATACTACCAATGTGCAGCTTTTGAGCGGCACCTTCGGCTTGGAACGCGAGACCTTGCGCGTGACCGCCGAGGGCAGTATGGCGCTGCGAAAATCAGGCGGAAATCAACACCGGCGTTCACGACACCGCGCAGGGAGCGATCGATGAGCTTTCGGAGCATTCCAATCGGCTGACCGAGGAGATCAAAAAACGTGGCGAAAGGCTCTGGCTGTACTCCAATCCTCCGGCTATCAAAAACGCGGACGACATTCCCGTTGCCGTCTATGAGGGCGATCAGCAGGGCAAGCACAGCTACCGTCTGTATCTTGCCGAAAAGTACGGCAAATACAAAATGACGCTGTCGGGTATCCACGTAAATTACTCCCTTTCGGAAGAAATGCTGCGATACAGCTTTCCTCATTCCTCACACGGCGATTTTGTCAAATTCAAAAACCACGCTTACTTACGGCTGGCGCAGGGCTTGTTGGAATACGGCTGGCTGATCAACCTTCTTCTCTCCGCTTCTCCTGTCTGCGACGGTTCCTATTTTAGCCCCGACAGGCTCGGCGAAACGGTAATCACAAATTACGCTTCCATTCGCTGCGGAAAAGAAGGCTATTGGAACACCTTTACGCCGATTATATTTTACGATGACATTTTAGAGTATGCCGGCAGTATTCAACGGTATCTAAACAGCAGTACTCTTGCAGGCGTCGGAGAGCTGTATTATCCGATCCGCCTAAAGCCGAAGGGAGCCAACCGCCTGAATAATCTTGTTCAGAACGGCGTCAATCATATCGAGCTGCGCAATATCGACATCAATCCGTTTGCGGAATCGGGTATTGATGCGCGCGATTTGCAATTCATTGAGCTGTTGTGCCTTTGGATATACGCGGACTACAAAGACAAGCTCGCCTATAACGACCAAATCCGCGTGGTAGCAAATCTCAAAAACGCCGCAGTGTATGATATCGACAGCACGACGATAAACGGAAAGGAACCGCTCAGAGAGGCAGGCTTGCGCGTTCTGGGTAAAATGAAAGCATTTTACGGCGAAACAGAGCTCATCAAATATCAAATTCAAAAGCTGACAGAACCCGGCAAACGCTATGCCGAAAGAGTCTGTGATTCTTTGAAGAATAATTACATACTTGATTATCTCAGCAGAAATCATAATTAAAGCATCAACGGGTATGCTATTCAAGAAACGGAGGAACGCTTTATGAAATCAATATTGATCAAGGATACAACCAGAGAAGAACGCGAGGAAATCGTTCGCAAAGCTCTGTACGGCTCCTGCGGCGCGGAATGTGAGTTCTGCTCCGGCTGCGACAATCGCGGCGGCGGCAGAATAGACAGCTTTTATCAGCCCTACATCGACGGTGAAAAAGAAATCAGTGAGATCAACGCGGAGTACAGAGCGCCGTTTGTGAGATAAAAGAGAATCATAATCTCAATTCTATTGAATACTTGCAGAGTAAAAGGAGGCATAAGGCTCATTTTTGGTGCCCCAAGAGGGAATCAAAGGCGATGATTACGACCTTGTTTCAAACGGAGACTGTACCGAAGACAAAAACACCCCGTGAACTGTTTTTAGAGAGGTCCCACTGCTTTATATCTCTGCGCACACCGCAAAAAACGAGTAGATAGTTTGCGCCTTATACGAACGAACTGTTGGCGCACCGGTAAACCGTAGCCTACCACACGATTCGGGAGGCTGCGGTTCTTTATTATGAAAGTTTTTTAAGTGTATTTTAATTATTTCGGCGTTTGCGATAACAATAGCGCGGAGCATATTTTCTATGATTGATTGTCCGCTGTTTTCCTGTCCGTAGTTATAGGAAGCTCCAGTATAAAGAAAAAGCAACTCGGATCATAGAAAACAAGACAAATACTGACGGTTTGATTATTTCCGAGAGTAATTGTTTCATAGAAAAATGGGGGATTATGCAAAGCAAACAAAACAATAAAACATATTTGTAACCATATTATTACAAAAATCGACAAAAAGTATTGCAAACAGAACAATTTTATAATATAATGTTATTGGTTTTTTGATAAACAAAGACAAAAAATCGTGTTCTTACAAATTATAACAGCATTATTTTTTACAAAAAGAGGGATAAAATGAAGAAAATATCAAGACGCTTTATTTGTATAGGTTTGGCGACAATGCTCTTCGTTGGTCTGCTGTTGACATATGTTCCTGTTCATGCGGAGGATAATGGTTCGTATTCAAAGGATTATACAACGCATGATATTGCGATCGTATTTGATAACTCCGGATCGATGTATGAGAATGAGTCTTGGTGCCAAGCGCTGTACTCAATCGAAGTTTTTGCCACAATGGTGGATTACGATCATGACAAGTTAGGTATCTACCCCATGGGACCCATCAGCGTCGGAAAAAACGGCAAGGAAAGCGGTGACAGACTGGACATCTCCAGTAAGGAAGAGGTTAAAAACATTGAACGTATTTATTGTAAAAATACATCAGAGACGATCCTCGCGCCCGCTTATAAGGCATACGAATACTTGAAGAATTCGTCTGCTGACGAATGTTGGATGATCGTATTGACCGACGGTGCATTTTTCTATGACAAGGATACAAAAGAAGAATCCAAAGAGAAAAAACCGGAGTGGCTGAACGGAAAGTTGAATTCTTTTGTTTCAAGTTCCGGCGGAAAAGTCAAGATTCAGTATTTAGGGTTTGCAGAAGCGTCGTCGCTCTCGGGAAATCCTTCAAAGAATTTCTTTGCTTCGAGAGCAGGCTCAGAGGCTGATTTAACCAAAGAATTGGTTTCTATATGCAATACCATTTTCCAGCGCGACCAGCTTTCCTCTATTTCTTCTGACGGTCATTTTTCGATTGATGTTTCTATGAAGAATATGTTTGCGTTCGTTCAAGGAAAGGGAGCAAAGATAAAGACGCTGAGCAAAGACAACGGTGACGTTATCGAAGAGGTGAACTCAACTATTCTTGAGGCGAGTAAAGAAGGCGGAACCGGCAGTCCGGGTTACAATCCCCCGGTAGCGGATGTATCGGGAAATATGGTTGAATACGGCAAATGTGATGCAGGGTCATACCATTTGGATTATTCAGGCTCGGATGTACAAATCTTTTATGAGCCGGATGTTATCATAAAGTCGAAGCTCGCTGATAAGAATGGTAAGGAAATCACTGATTTTACCCAAGATGTGCTTCCGGGCGAATATACCCTGACATATGATTTGGTCGATCGCAGCGGAAAAAGCGTTAAGGGATCTGCTCTTCTCGGAGATGTAGATATCGGTGATGCCGTTGTGACAAACAACGGAAAATCCACCAAGGTGCCCTCGGGCGGTAAGATCAAGCTGGATAAAGATGACAAAACTTCTATTTCCATAGAGGCTACATATCTGAAAAACTATCATATAACAAACGAAGATGATCAAGGCATCCGAGAGATACATGTTTCTCCTCCGGAATTGGGTGATTTGGAAATATCGGCAAAGGTAGAACAATCCGGAAAATGGTATAAGCTCAGTGACCACGAGAATTGGAAACCTATTAGAGTAGATGTAAAATACAACGGCGAAAAGCTCAGTGATGAACAGATGAAAATGCTGAAGCCGGATTTCTCGTTTTCACCCGAACTGGATTATACGGTCAATACCATACCCGGAGAATCTGCCTATGAGATTTACATCGGCAAAGATGAGAACAACGAGTATTCCGAACCCGGCTGCGGCAGATACAAGTTCAGCAGCAAGGTTGTTATGACGGATCAATACGGTCAGGAAACGGCAAGCAATACAGCGGACGGAAAGTTTGAAGTGCAGAATTATTCAAAGTTCTGGAGATGGCTGATATGGATCATCATAGTTGCAGCGCTCCTGTTGTTGATTTGGTTCATTTTGTCGCGCAAAGCATGGCCGAGAAAAATGGTGTTTGTTGAAAAAAGAGAAAACGGTGTGCCGGCAAAGAAGCCTATCACTCCGGGAGAATCCATGATTTTGGTACCGGTATTCAGTGTTCTAAAAGCGACGACCAGAAAGAACACTACCTTGATGAAAAAGTTCAGCAAGAAATCGAATATCTATGTTGAATCAATAAAGGCAAGACCTAATGTCGATGCCTACTATATCAACTTTATCCCTTACGAAAGAGGTGCCGGATTCAAAGATAGCGTCGGAAATCCGTTCTCCGGAGTAATCGGAAACAACACACAAATCAAAATTGTTTATAATGACGGCAAGGATGATCTTGACGGAGAGATAAAAATCAATTAATCAATTTAGCTTTTATTAAGTGAGATTACATTAAGAAAAGAGGTTCAAAATGGGAAAACTAATTGAAACTGTACAAGCGAATTCTGTTAACGCACCGGTCTTGTTTGTAGGTTGTGGCGGTATCGGATCAAAAATCATCAAGGGTGTAGCGGACAGAGCGCTCCATGATGATAACACTCTGCTTAGATTTGTCTGTATGGACACTGACGTCAATGACATTATTAATGTTGATAAAGGCGCTAATGTCCGCTCTGTTACGACATCATCGACCGCTACGATCGAAACATATCTGAAGAATGATAAAATAGCCAAGAATTATTGGTTCCCCGAAAACAAGATGCTTGATTCCAAGTCAGTTTCCGAGGGCGCAGGTCAGGTTAGAGCTATTTCCAGACTGGCTTTAAATGCAACTATAAAAGAAGGAAGAATCATTGAACTGTATAACGCCATCGATGAGCTTTTCCTTAAGGACGGCGGAAAGTTCAAACAGGCAATCAAGGTAATGATAGCGTCAACTGTTGCCGGCGGAACAGGATCAGGTATTGCCATGGAAGTCGGAATGCTGATCCGTCATTATATCAATAAAAACTATCCCGAAGCTGCCGTAATGATTCGCGGTTTTATGGTTATGCCCGGTGTTATGGATACGGTCATTGACACCCAGAGTGAGCGCGACAGCATCCGCTCCAACGGCTATGCGACGATTAAGGAAATCAACGCCTTTATGATGAAAGGCTCAGGTTTCTTTGACACTGTCCCGGAATTAAGACGCTATAAGGATCTCAGTATATCTATTCCAAGCGCTACATCCGGTGAAGAGAAGTTGAGCAACCTTCCGTTTGATTTCTGTTTCCTGATGGACAGAACAGACTCGAATTCCGGTAATATGATTTCACTGTCGCAATATATTAATTTTGCCTCGCAGGCGATTTATGAGCAGACTATCGGCCCAATGAACAAGGCCTCCAACAGTAAAGAAGATAATGTTCTTAAGCTTTGTATTCGTCCCGAGACGCTGGGCAGATGCCGTTTTGCCGGTATGGGTGCGTCCAAAATGGTTTATCCCTATGAGAAGATCAAAGAGTATATTGCCCTCAACTGGACTCGTGCGGCTATAATCGGATCATCTGCAGATAAGAATCTGACAGACAAGCAGAGAGAGGAACTGTTAAAGAACTCTTGGCTGCAATACGATATTCAGTTCCGTCAGGAATTGAAGGAATATAATGAAAACCCGTCAGCAAGCGGCGAAGCTCCGACCATTGAGAAATCCTATGTTAACGCTATGAAGCAAGGCAAGGATGAAAGTGCGGGTAATAACTTTACTGCAAATATCTGGCTGCGTGATTTGACCCCGAAGGTAATGAGCCTGTATAAACAGACAGGCCCCGTAAAACGCGAGGGCGGCCCGAAAATCAAGACAGCTCTTGACTACATTAAGCCTGATTCCAGCACTCAGGCAGTTGCACAGTCATATCTGGCAACGATGATCAAAGAAGTAATGGAAACCCGTTTGGTTATGTCCTTCCCGGATTATCCGTCCAATCGTTCTATAGCGCAGCTCCCCTGCAGCGCAGAAGGCGCTTCTCACAAAGATAAATATGATGCTGTTGAGTCGATTGAGATTTTGTCAAAAGACAGCCGTGTTGCTGAGATCGCATCCGTTTTTGCAAAGGGAGTATTCGCCAGCAAGTCTCCGTTGGCAAAGCAAGGACTCGGCGACTTTATGCTCGAGAAGTACATCACCGTCAACAATAAGGCGATGCACCCCAATGCGATCCGCTTTATGCTTTACGAGCTGTATGATGTCCTCAAAAAGTGCGACGAGATATTCATCAAGGATATGAACGGCGATGAATATGAGAATATGCTTGAAGTCATCAAGTTCGGCGAAGGCGGAAAGTCCGGAATAGACAAGTTCCAGGTTGCGGGCTTAAAAGCAATGCACAAAGAAGCAAATCTGGACGAGATGTGCGTAGCCTGTGACAAAAAGGGAGTATTCCGCGGCACTACCGAAGGAGACAGCTGCGAGAAGTTCCTGACCGGTTATTACCAAAACGTTGAAAAATACATCATTAGTGTTATCGGACATAACATCTGTACAGTTGCAATGCCCAAGGTGTCAGCTCTTATCAACGCCTTTCAGGATTTCTTTAATTCGTTTGACTCCAAGGTTCCGGATATCGAGAAGAAGAAAGAAGATATCGTTACAGCACTGGAGTTCAAAAACGGCGATTATGTATATAATCTGTTCAACAACGAGAAGATACTCAACTTCCTGTGTGCGAATGTTGATCGTCCCGCCGACACCGGAGAAGCAACTAATGCTCTTTATGCAAAGATCTTTGAATCTGTACGCGAGAATTCGTTTATCAAAGAAAAGCAGAGCGTAAATCCGTTTGGCTACGAGGCTCCCGAAGATGTTTTTGATGATGTAATCGTCAAGTATTATGAAAAGATGGTTGAAGATAACGTTGAAGCCATCAATGTTCAGAATATACTCCAAGCGATCAAGCTTGAATTCAATATCAATAATTCGCTTGAGGTTGAGGAAACCAGCCCCAACTGTAAGGAAAAGAAACAGAAGGAGATATCCACTCCGGAGAATCTGGCCAAGTATATTAGAAATACGATCAGCAAGTGCGAAAACCTTGCTTCGCCCGGAATCAAGAAAAATACACAGGATGAAGCAAGAACAGTCAAAGCATCAACTTGCAGCTCTTCTCTGATGGACGGCGCAGGTATCCGTATAAACGATTATCTGCCGGAGGCGACCCGTTCGGAAACCGTATCCGCATATGAGCTGAGATTCTTCCGCTCTGTTTATAACATCACGCCGACTCAGCTTTCAAAGCTCGCAGCGCCTTCTACCGAAGAGATCCAGGATCAGTTTGCACTCAGTTCCGAGGGCGAGCTGGATCTTCCCAGCGCCGGAGATTACTTCCGTGTATATCAGAAATACATGGATACTATCGGCCCCGACAGCAAAACAAGTGCTGTGATCACTCCTCATGTGGATCAGCGTTGGAATGCTATCTCCGTGCTCCCGGAGTTAGATATGGATTATCAGAAGAAAGTAATGAGCAAGATCCAGAAAGCGATGCTTTACGGCTTTATCTACAAGAGAATCGTGATGAAGCCGATTTCGGACGATAGCAGCGACGAGAATACCGAAGAAAAAATCTACAGATATCTTGATGCCGACGAGTATAAGCAGGATCTTGTTGTATCTAACGGAACCAGATGCGATATGCTCTACGAGGTACTTGATGCGCTGTACTTCGACAGAAAGGCTGTTTCTATCTTAAGAGATTTCGTTAACGAGATCAGAATTAAGACTAAGGAAATCGGCTGCAAGAACATTAACGAGTCCACCTTCTTCAAAGAGCTTGACAAGCTGACCAGAAAAAGGGTCATTAATCTGCCGGAGAAAGAAAAAGATGAAAAGATATCTCTGTTTGAGGTCGTATTGATGTACTGCAATTCCTTGCCCGCGCAAAATAAGGATGTAAGTGAAATGAGGATCATGATCAAATCTGTTATCGAGATGATCCATGATGAGATCGCGCTGTTTACAAACAATCCCGAAACAGTTATGTCGCGTTCTGCTGAAGCACTGCTGGCGCAATTTAATCTTTTCGTCGATAACTATAAAAAGAACCAAAAGACATTAAGAGTCGGTAATTTCTCCGATGACGTAGTTGAAACCGCTCAGGGTACGTTGATTCGCTACTTCAAGGACCAAGATTTGATGAAATACGTTGAAAAAATTCAGGATTAATGGTCGACTGATGCATTATTGTACCGTATTTGATTCGGTAAGGTGGTGAAAAATTGTTTACAGTAATTATTTGTCATAAGTCTGTGATAAAAGATTTCACAAATAAATATAAAATACATCTTAAACCATTTTTGGATAATGATAATTATGTGTTTTGTGCATGGAATCCTCAAGGGGAAACCCTTGAGGAGGCTGTGCCCGAGCTTCAAAAGATAGTTCGCGTCAAAAAAGAGTGGCGGGCAATCGTTGTTGCCGATAATCACACAAAGGTTTTGGATATTTACAAAGAAAATCCCTTTGATTATGTCGATTCTAAGCGAATTCCCAAACGTCTTGATTCCGCAGAACAAATCACAGAATACAGGGAATATGTTAGAAACGCTACAGAAAAGGCGCTCAGCAACCCGCTTATGAAGCTGTCCGTATGGCTTGGAGGTTCTGCTGTAAGGATAAGACCGGAATCTCCCGGGAAGGATATCCTTGAATTAGAGCCGGCATCCGATGAATATAAAAAGTATCTGAAAGAATCAAATACATCCGTTGAGGCGATGGAGCTTGCTATGGCGCGCGCGCATCGTTTTGATAGTATTACAGATAACTTTGAATTAAGCGGTGAAGTCTATAATCCGCCTAAAATGGTTTTGACCATAGCCGAACGTGCTATCGATGTGAATCTTAAAGAGGCCGCGTACGCGTGGACTCGCCATACGGAATATGATTATTCCACATTTATTGAAGATAATCTGTATTCAAATAAATTGCGTTGCGTGATCTATGAAATGTCCCGCGTAAAGGGAGAGATCCGTGAAAACGATTATTTTAATCTCCTTGTGACTGTTATGATCATTGCCCATAATGATATCCATTCGGATGTTTTAAAAATCGGCAAGGTCTATTCGGTAACGCCTGTCATAGACGACGTGAAGATGAAAGAGCTGTGTAACGACTATCTGTTCAAGCTGTCGGCTACAAAGGATAAGCTGGATAAGCTTCGTTATCGTCGCAGAACAGAGCTTAACAAAACTATTGACGATGATCGTGCTGAAAAGGAGTTTGAAAAAGAGTCGGTGATCCCTGTTGCTGTCGGGAAGAAATATGACGTTGAGAAGCTTTTGTGTGAGTATGATGAAATCGGTTTGTCAACCGACTGTCCCGGCAATGAGGAAAGCTATTGGAATCGGCAGAACAAAGAGATAAAAAAGCGTTTTGCCCGTTTTCTCAGACAACCTCAGAGGAGCATCGAAAAAGCAGTGGAGGGCGATTTCCGCGCTTATGATACTATTGACGATGAAAATGTAAAACTACTGACAAAGTATCAAAAACAGGATATTATTATAAAGCTGCTTGAAGAAGAGCAGGCTATGATAGAAACGCCTACATCCAAGGTGTTCAACAAGTCGGAGTATTTCAAACAGCTTGATGATAAGGATGAAGAGATCAAAGATAATATTCGCAAGAGAATGAGTCGAAAAAGCAGTGTTCTTGTCGGTATTATTTCACTTGTTTTGTTCTTTATCGGCTTTATCCCGCTTTTGATCAGCGAGTTTAATAATTTTGGTACGGGAGCCATGTCTGTGATCTTGATTTCGATTGCGATGGCTGTCGTTGCTGTTGCTGTAATGATAACTCTGTTCGCTTTCAGGCAGCAACTGATTTCAAAATTCAAAGCTTTTAACAACACAATGAAATCTATCTTCGATGAGATCGTTTCTTCGTTAGGAGGTTTCTCTGATTATTTGAGTCATGCTTGTAACGTAAAAAGAGAATTCTCTGTGTTAGATGCGATTAAAAACGAATCGTATGATTACTTCAAGATTTATAAAAAACATGAAATAGATATTGACAGGTGTATGTACGATATAACAAATCTGTTTTCGGATTATGTTGACGAGACATATATTCCGGCTGAAGAGCCTGTCCCGTATAATTATAATTTTGATCAGCCGCAGAATTATTCGTTTGATTTGCCGTACAGCGATACGGAAAAAGAGATCGAATTCCTGCAAAGAGGCAACATCATAACAATACCTGTTGATTTTATTAAGAGTATAAGACTGAAAAGGGAGGAGCTATATGACTGATGGCATAAGTGCTATGGTTGATATTTTAAAAACCGCAGTAGCTGTTATCCCTTTTCTTTTGTTGTGTTTACTCAGCATAAAAGTAAACCTTAAAAAGCCAATCAGGGACAGACAGTTTTTAATGCCGATAATTGCGCTTGTTTTTGTTTTGTTCCTGATGTTTGGGATGCGGATGATCAATAACTGGGTATTATCGTTGATGCACGCTATTCCGGGTTGGATAAACAGCTTTTTGGATTGGATCCCCGATCAGGTCTCTAACGCGATTTCAACACCGATCAACAGCGTATTGGATTACCTGCGAAGCTTAGATCTCAATTACTGGATCATGTATATATCCAATACCTTGATCATCGTGGTATATCTGATCGTCAAGAGGATCATTATTACCATAATGAAAGTCCGGTTTAAAAAACGCAGCAGTATTCACGATGCGGTCTGCGCTAAGTTTTATGAACACGATGCCGAGAATGATGTGTGGTGCCTGAAGGACAATATGTCCCAGACGCGAACGGTTTTAAAGGTAGTGTTTTATACAACGGTCGTCGTTGCTTCTGTTTTGATGATAGTATCAGGCAGAATGTATTTAAACGGGCTTTTGGCTGATATCTATTACCCCGTTGTCAGCGTCTTGCTGATCGGCGAAGTCTTTTTCTTCATGGATGGATTTACAAAGCAGGAATATTCCCAGAACGTTTTGGGGGATGACGAGAATTCATATCGTATCGTCAACTATTCTCTGCTTAGAAAATACTTGAGAAGCCTCTTCTCGGATAAGCTGTTATCAGAGAACACAAATGTAAATAATGCGCTGGAATATGATGTTACCAACGAAGAGGTTCTGGAGCGCCTCCTTGATGATGCCGATCAGAAGGTAGTTAATTTTGCGCTGTTTTACAGTAAGCTGAATGCGAGCGGCGTTGAATTGGATCATAACTATCTGAATTCTTCCCTTGATTTACTCAAGGGGAAGAGTATCCTGTTCAACAATCCGTTTTACGAGGATTTGATACCATATGCATTCTATCCCTTGAACAGAACATTGTTGAGCCGACAAAAGGTTCTGGTGATCCTCGGCCGTCATGCGATCGAGGACGATGTCAGGCAGTGGATTATGGATGGTATAGAAGCG
Source organism: uncultured Ruminococcus sp. (assembly GCA_902798605.1). The sequence continues at coordinate 19,079 of CADBXH010000005.1, forward strand.
GTTACCAATATCCCGTTTATGTGGAAAATCGATTTGCTTGACGACGAAGAAAAAGATATAGATATAGGCATCATTACCCGTTCAAAAGTAATAGATGCAAAAATGCACGAAATAAACGAGAACTTCCTGAAGAAGGTCGGGTTCGTCATTATTTTAGAGCCCTCAAAGCTTGTATCGACCGCGCAGATTGGATTAAACCTTCTTGTAAAAAGGATCCGCGGCTATGACGACAAGCCTGTAGTGTACTGTATGTGTGACAAAAACTGTGACGGTTTGGTCGACGCGATGTCCCACATTTTGATGACCAGTTTTACGGAGGTTTCCGCTACCGGAAAACATCTCGGAACGTCATCTTATATGTGTTGGGAGGCAGACAGCGAGTATCTTCATCATAGAATGTTCCCAAATGTTTCTCGCTATCTCGGAATGGGTACGGAATTGTCTTTTGCTGCGTTAAAAAATCAGGTTGCAAAAACGGTCTGGTACGGCGGCGATGCTTTTCCTGTTACGGATATCAGATGGATCGATCGACAGTATTACTATGAATTGATGAAGTTTGCCGCTCTTCCGACCGGGCAGGATGCAATGAACCGGTATTTTGTTACGACTCCGAATATGTGGAGCGCAAAAGTCAGCAAGAACAACTACTTTACCGTAGAAGACGAATCTTGTAATATGTTTGAAATATTGAGGGATTTCTCAACACGTTCTACGGAACAGGGCTTTATCAATATTGTTTCTACAGATTATTTGTTAAAGGACTATATGGCATCCAACGACACCATATTTGAGACTGATGCAAAGGCTATACCGAATATGGTTGCCGATTATGCCCGAACAAACCGAAATGTTATCCTCAGACTGATGCTGTTGCTCAGTATCACTTTGGTTAACGAAGAGTCTATCAGAAAAGAATTCTCTCTGATGGGTTTGCCGTTGCTGAACACAAGGCGGCAGCTTTGGTTTGAGATTTATAAGTGTATATCAGACATTGAAACTATTTCCGGACTTCCCGAGAATTATCGTGAAGCTGTAAGCGAGGTTTCCGGAAGAAGTATTCCTTCTCCGAATGATTCGACGATATTCAAAATCGACATTATCAAATCGGAAGAAAAATACAACTACGAAATCGGAAAAATGGAAGTCGTATATCACATTGCCAATTCCCGATTTATCGATCGTTTTGTTAACGAGCTGAAATCTTCCAGTTATGTAGCTGAGGACGAAAAAGGCGAACAGTATTTTCTCGGTTCGGAAATCAGAGGTCATATTTATCAGAAGTATCTTCCCGGACAGTTCTTTACCTTTGACGGAAAGTATTACGAAATGCAGTATCTGACAGCAGAGAACCATGTGCTTGTCCGCAGAGCTGCCGATCATATCAACGGAAGACCTGTGTATCGTCAGTTCAGAGAGTATGCTTTTTCTGCAATCAGACCTTCTGACCGTATCGGATCCGTAAAGGAAATAGACGGAATAAAAATCATAAAGGAGTACGCTGATATTTCCGTGAGTACGCCAGGATATCTGCGTATGGAAAGATACAATGACTTCAAAACTGCAAAACCCGTTATGTTTGAAGGCGAAAAAACCGGTATTCCTGTGCGTAAATATCATAATAAAGCTTTTCTCAGAATCGATTTCCCCGATTCGGACGGCTTTACCCCAAATGTAAGGTATACGATAACTGTTTTGATGAATGAAGTTTTCAAGACTTTGTTTGCTGAAAATCAGCCGTTTATCTCTGCGGTTACCGATGACAGTTTTATTCCCCAAGACGCGGAATGCAAACCCTTTACATATTCTATACACGGCGACGGAATAGAGCTTTCTTCAAATAGTATTTATATAATTGAAGACAGCCAGCTCGATCTTGGCCTCATTATTACAGTTGAGCGCAATCTGAAAAGGATATTCCAGATTATCCAAGATTATATCGCTTGGAACAAACGCGAGATAAAGCTGAGTTTGAATCCACCTGCCGTAAATACGCCTATGCAAATCGCACCGGAAGATATAGGCGAGTACAAGCCTAAAAAGAAAGATAATATTTTCAAGAGGATCATCGCTAAAATTGCGTCGTTCTTCAAAAGAAAGAAAAACCGGTCGGAAACGGATAACATCCGTACACCCGAGCCGGTAGTACCGACAGTACCGGAACCCGAGCCGGTAGTACCGACAGCACCGGAACCCGAAAAAACACCGGAGGATCCGGATATGAACGGCGCTAAAGAAAAAACAGAAAATGATGCAGCGGAATCGACGCCGGATCAAAAGGATATCGTCTCAGATCCGGGCGAAGATACCCCCGATGTCGCTTCGGCAGAGATCGAACCGGCGCCGCCGGCAAATATGCCCGGCGGACCTGAAGAAACAGTGAATGTTTCTTCAAATGATGAAAAGAAATCTGCCTTCGATTTTACTCGGGCTCCATACCATAAGCGTTACTATCTTTTGTATGGTTACGACACAGAGCCGACCATGATGGATTTGAACGCAACCAACATATACTTGACAAAGTTTGGTTATAATGACAATCCGCTGCGATTTGCCAGAAACGGCAGACGAATCGCCAAATATGTTGAGGCTACTTTCAAACCAAATAAGAAAGATGCAAGGTATTGTGATTTCTGCGGCAGCGAAATTTACGGCGTAGAATATGAAACGATATCGGATGGCCGCGACAGATGTATCAGTTGCAGCCGTACTGCGGTCAAGACCGAAGAAGAATTCAGGAAAATCTTTGAAGACGTTAAGCGCAATCTGGAATCTTTCTTTGGAATCAAGTTGAATGTCGGCGTCAAGGTGCAGATGGTTGACAGCCAAAAGCTGCATCGTCGTCTGAAAAAAGCATTCGTACCCACTCCGTCGCAAGACGGACGTGTTCTGGGTGTTGCTATCAAAGACAAAAACGGGTATTCATTATTGGTTGAGAACGGTTCGCCCCGTATCATGTCTATGCTGACGATCGCCCATGAACTGACCCATATTTGGCAGTATACGAATTGGCAGGATAAGTATATCAAAAGGCGATACGGAAAAGCGCTGTGGTTACAGGTTTATGAGGGTATGGCAAAATGGGTCGAGATCCAGTATGCTTACCTGATAAACGAACCATCGCTTGCAAAACGCGAGGAAATCATCACCGTCAATCGCGATGACGAATACGGACATGGATATATCCGCTACAAGGCAAATTATCCTATTTCCGAAAGCGCTGTTCTCAACGATAACACGCCGTTTATGAATAAAGAGATGCCGCTCGATCCCATGTATTGCGGAGACGTCAGCGTTATGCTGGATCCAAATAACGGCGCTCGGGGCTATCAGGATGACCTGCTTGATGAGGATGAGGATTATATTGACGTCGAAGAAGAGCAGGATATAGTCGAAAAGAGAGTTTTTGAACCTTGCCATCTGCGCGATGTAAACAACACACCTCTTTATGCATATCAACAACTGACAAAAGAAGAGCAGGTGTTTTATGATTTGTTCTTGTCTGCGGTGAAAAACCATTCTTTGTCGCCGGAATCCATTCCTCCGTTTGTGACGGAACAGGTTCTTATCAAAATCAGAGATTATGTGCTGATAGACCATCCCGAGATCTTCTGGTTCAGCGGAAAGATCAACTACCTCTTTGAGAAAGAATCCGGCAGAATCACCAGTTGTGAATTTGTTTATTCCATGACCCCGGAAGAAGCAGCAGAAAAGGAGCGGTTGATCGAAGAATCTCTCACATCGTTTTTGAGCGGAATCACCGATAAAATGAGTGATTACGAGGTCGCTGTTGCAGTTTACAACAATATTATCGATCTTGTAGATTATGACTCACTGAGGCTGGAACAGGAAAAATCCAAAAATAAGATAAATGATGATGTTCCGGATGACTTGCGTTCGATATTTGGTGTCTTTGTTAACAAGAAGGCAGTTTGCGCCGGATACGCGAAAGCAACTCAGTATTTGTTTAATCGCTTGGGAATCGAATGCGTATATGTTTCGGGTATCGGAGATGACGGTCCCCACGCATGGAATCTGGTCAATCTTGAAGGAGAATATTACTACATAGATACTACGTGGGATGATCACTCAAACACAAAGGACGGAAACGATTCCTCCAGAGAAATTACATATGATTATTTCTGTATCACAACAGAACTATTGCTGCGTGATCATAAGCCTGACGATACAATTGTTTTGCCTGAATGTAATTCTCTAAAGTGTAATTATTACTACAGGAACGGGCTGTTGTTGGATCATTATAATTTTACCGAAATCAGATCAATTATCAAAGCCGCCGTTGCCGATGGAAATACCACTGTTCCTCTAAAGGCGATGACGAGCGATGTATATCAACAAATGTATGATTCGCTGATCGACGGTAAGAAGACAGAGGATGTAATCAGATATCTGAATCTTGATTCAGCTACACGTGTCAGCACATCCTACTCGTATTCCTATAGCGAGGAAAAACTGAGGATTTCTATCACGTTAAGCAGATTATAAATCAAATGTCGCATCATTGCGAAAGGTGACAAAGTATGAGGAAAATTATCAGAGAAAAACTTAGTATTCAACTGGCCAAAAACCCGGGGAGAATGGTACTTGTAGGAATATTGATTTTCAATATCGTATTCTTTATAGTAGCGGCGCTTTTTATCAGCGCAATGCCGGTAAGAGGTACCGAGCATATGAGCTTTTTAGAGGCTGCGTATTATACAATAACGATGATTCTTGATGCAGGATGCATAGAAGGCGTCATTGAGGATATCGGAAGTTCCGGTGTTTTTCTCGCCGTTGTTTGTCTGGTAATAATACTGATCGGTATGATTACGTTTACCGGCGCGGTGATCGGTTATGTTACAAACTGGATCTCTGAATTCATTAAAAATGCAAATACCGGTACCAGAAGACTCAGAATATCCAACCACACGGTTGTTTTGAACTGGAATACAAGAGCTTCTGAAATCATCAACGATCTTATGTTCAGCGAACAAAAAGAAAAAGTTGTTGTTCTGGTGGGTTCGCGAAAGGAAGAAATAAAAAAAGAAATAGAGGAACGCCTGAGCGAAACGATCTCAAAGGAAAATGCAGAGGTTCACAGGTATGCAGCAGGACTGTCGTTTTTCAAAAGACATCAGTACATCAGAAAGCATAAGCTCCGCCGGAATGTGACCTTTATTGTCCGTCAAGGCGATGTTTTCTCGCTCAAACAATTAAAGGATATTCAGCTTGAGCAAGCAAAAGCTATTGTGATTTTGGGCAACGATGTAAACAACTCGATATGTAAATTTGAAACCGAAGTGCGAAACGAAGTGAACAGCCGCGGCAATTCGCAGACGATCAAGACTTTGATGCAGGTTGCGGATATCACAGCTTCCGATTATTCAGTGGATAATCAGAAAATCATTGTTGAGATAACAGATACGTGGACGCAAGACATCGTAGAAAAAATCATTCGCAGTAAACAGGTTGACAAAAAATGTAATATCGTTCCCGTGTTTGTTAATCAAATCTTAGGGCAAATTTTGTCGCAGTTTTCTTTGATGCCGGAGTTGAATATGGTTTACAGAGAGCTGTTTTCCAATAAAGGCGCGGCGTTCTATACACAGCAAGTCAATGTCGATGATGAAGAAGCGTATATTGCAAGCTATATCCGTAATCACAACCATGCGATTCCGCTTGCTTCACTTAAAGACAAGGATGTGTCATATTTCTTCTATGTTGCCGAATCCGAGCAAAGTATATCCAAAACCTCCGGAGAAACCAATTCAGACTATTCGGTTAAGATGAATTATGATTACTGGATCGAAAAGAAGAATGTGATCATCCTCGGCCATAACAGCAACTGCGATGAGATTATGGATGGCTTTTCTGCTTTCAGATGTGAGTGGAATTACGCTGATGAAAAAGGCGGAGAGATACTCAGAGTCACGGTCGTAGATGATAAAGAACACCTGGAGAAGAAGAATTATTACCGTCAATATCCATTTGTTATAGAAACCGTAGTAGCGGATATTTACGACAAAGATATTATTTGTGAAACTATCAACAAGGTGATCTCATATACCGATGAGGACACCAGCGTTTTGATCCTTTCTGATGATTCGGCGCTTTCCGAAAACATCGACGCCAACGCACTTGCAAATTTGATATATGTTCAGGATATTATCAAAGACAAGATAGCTGAAAATCCACTGTTTGATGTCAACAGCATTGATGTTGTTGTCGAAATTATCGATCCTAAGCATCATGATATCGTTAACAGTTACGATGTTAATAATGTTGTCATCAGTAATAGATATATCAGTAAGATGATTACACAGATAGGCGAAAAGGAAGCAATATACAACTTCTACAGCGACATCCTTACCTATGATATTGACACTGGTGAGGGTAACGGATATGAGAACAAAGAAGTATATGCTAAGAAAGTATCAACGTTTTTCAGGGAGTTGCCCGCGCCATGTAAAGCAGACGAGTTTATAAGGGCAGTCTATTATGCGTCTTCTCATCCGGATCCCGGCTATCCTTTCAATCCTACGTTAGTGATTGGATATGTGCGCAAATCCGGCGAATTGATTATTTTCAGCGGCGACTTGTCAACAATTGACGTTAAGCTTGAAAACGATGATAAAATCATTGTATATACACCACATTGATTAATGGGGCTGTCGCAAAAATGAGCGACAGCCCTTAAAAAATTAAATGACCGGAGGAACAAGATGACTCTTTATGACAGACTTATCGAAGTTAAAGACGATGAATACCAAAAATTCCAGGCAAAGCTTGTCCCCAATATACCGCCCGAGACCATTATAGGCGTCAGGACTCCGCAGATGAGAAAGATCGCCAAAGAGGTCTATGAAAGCGATCACAGAGAAGATTTTTTAGACGACTTGCCGCACAAATACTACGAAGAAAACCTTATCCATTTCTTCGTGCTGGCATTGATCAAGGATTTTGACGAGTGCGTTGAAAGGGTAGAGATATTCCTCCCTTATGTCGATTGCTGGCCCGTGTCGGATCAGGCGACCCCAAAATCATTTAAGAAAAATCATCAAGAGCTTTTGCCGTATATAAAAAAATGGATCTCATCGCAGCATATTTATACCGCAAGATTCGGGATCCGTATGCTGATGAATGAGTTTTTGGGCGAGGATTTCAAGGAAGAGTATTTGGAACTTGTGGCGTGCAAAAAAGGCGAAGATTACTACCTTAAAATGATGATCGCATGGTTCTTCGCGACGGCTCTCGCCAAAAGATACGATGAGAGCGTTAAATACATAGAAAACCGTCGCTTAGATGAATGGACGCACAAAAAGGCTATCCAAAAGGCGGTAGAAAGCTATCGGGTGACGGATGAGCATAAAGGATATCTAAAGAGCCTTAGATAAATCAGAAGCGTAAAAAAGAACCCTTATGCACTCTTTTGGGAGCATAAGGGTTTTTTGTAATACTTTCATAGATATTTGGTTATGAATCGTAAAAATGCTGTCCGTCATCGGTCACAAGCCGCTCTGCCTTGGGATACTCAAAAATGTCGCTGTTTTCCGCGTTTGTTTTAAGATAAGCCGAAAACTCATTTGCGTACCATTTTGCCATTTCAAGGTTGTGCATACGGTAATATCCGCAGTTTTCGGGAGTTGTGCCGGGCACTTCCTGCGCGTCGACTACGGATTTGAACGCGCTGAGCACAAGATTATATATCTCCCTCGGAGCGCGGTTGCCTTTGAGTATTAGGTAAAAGCCCGTAAGACAGCCCATCGGTCCCCAGTAAATAACCTCGTCCTTCCAATCGGGATCGTTGCGAAGATAGGTCGCGATGATGTGCTCAAGCGAATGCATAGCAGCAACATCAATGACCGGTTCCCTGTTAGGCCTTTTGAGTCTTATATCATAGGTCGTCACTTTATAGTCGCCTAAATAATCGACCCTGCTTGTAAAAATGCCGGGAACGATGCGCGTATGGTCAACCGAAAAGCTCTGTATCATTTTCATTTTTGTATCTCCTTATTATTTCAGCATCCCTCAGGCCATACAAAGGTGGCGTTTAGGCGCATTTCTCCGTTGTCGATAATGAGGTTTTCTCCCGACATCGAGCGGTTTTGCGTCGTCAAAAACAGAACCCAGTCGGCTGCCTCATCGGGCGTCAGCCACTTTTTCATAGGGGTGACGTCCATAATTTTTTTCCAGCAGTCGGGATCTTTTACCACGGGGTCGTTAAGGTGGGTGAGGACACCGCCGAGGCTTATCGCGTTGACCGTGACCCGCTGCGGAGCAAGGCGTATCGCCGTGTTCCTCATATATCCCAGGATACCCGCCTTTGACGCGGCGTATTCGGGGAACTCCTGCCCCGATACCGCCGAAGCCGAGGCGTTGAATAAGATCGATTTCAGCGGACAGCTTGCCATATATTTTTCCGTAACGTTGATCGCGCCGCGCAGGTTGTTGCCGATGTCATCATCGTTTTGCGTTCCCGCGTTGTTGAAGATGATCTCCGCGTCGTTTATATCGGGCAGAGCTTCAGCGTCTTTGATATCCGCCTGAAAATGGATATACAACGGGTGGTCGATCACGGCAGGGCTTATGTCGATACCGTAAACGGTGTGCCCCAAGCTCAGAAAGCGCTCGCTGACAGCTTTGCCTATGCCTCCCGATGAGCCGGTGATTATGATGTTCATATCGTTGCCTTTCCGTTCAGGTATTCTGTTCCTACGCCGTCACGCTTCCAGCCCTTGAGCACGATGTACCCGATAGGGGAGAAGATAGCTTCCATAATGAGCTCCAGAACCGCGCCGAGAAGCGAGCAGGTGACGCACTGGATAAAAGTCCAGTGAAAGCCGTCCCAGAAGATAGGCGCGAACACCATAAAGGTCAGAGCCGCGAAGATAAAGTTGTCGCAGAACTGACCGATGAAGGTCGAAATATAGCTGCGCGTGACATACGCGAGCTTGCCGTCGGGATTCTTGCGGAAGGTTTTGCCGATGCCCCAGTTCATAAAGTTGTTTATCACCGCCGACGAAATAAACGCTACCGTGCTGGAAAGCAGAATAAACCACGTTCCGCCGATGACCGTGTTGAACGCCGAAAAGTCCTCTCCGGGGGGATTGGGGATAATGCTGACAAAATAGAACAGCACGCATACGAACGCATTGATAAGCATTGCAAATATCGCAAGCTTTGTTGCGCCCTTGGGGCCGAACGCCTTGGTGATTATATCCATACATAAAAACGACAGCCAGGATACGAGTATTCCACCGTCGATCGCCAGCCAATCGCTTTTATAAATCGTCTTGTTGGCGAGGATATTCATTATCACCACGGAAACGGTAAACAAAGCCGTGATGACAGACGGGATGTTGCGGAACAGCAACTTCGTATCCGCTGTCGCGGATGTGATTTTTTCTTTCATTGTGATTCTCCTTGGTTTTATTATTTTAAGCGAAGGATTTAGAGACCGAACTCCGCTGATAGTCGGCAAAAACCGAACGTATCGTATTGTAACACAAACAAGCGATAATTGCAATGCTTTTTTGATAAGAAAATCATATAAAAATTTGCGGGGTGGTCGTAAGATTCAAAACAGTGATATTTCCAACCTCTTTTTACGATTTATTCCCGATAAGTATTGACCAAATTCATAATAATATGATAAAATGATAGTTGAAATTTATTACAAATAGTCAAAGTTAAAGGAGCGTTCAACATGACGATAAACAAGACACTTGAAAACAGAGTTTGCACCTTGTTCATAGAGGGCAGGATCGACACGCTTACCGCGCCGCAGCTTGAGCAGGCGTTTGCCGATAATGCCGACAGCTGCGACAAAATGATTTTTGATATGTCCAATGTGGATTATATCTCCTCTGCGGGACTGAGGGTCGTTGTTGTCGCCCACCGTGAAATGAAGAAAAAGGACGGTCTTGTACTCAAAAATCTGAGCAAAAACGTTGCAAGTATCATAAATCTTACAGGCTTTAACAAAGCGCTGAATATTGAATAAGAGAGGATGAAAGCAGGATGAAACGGTACCCGTTATCTAAAACCGAGTACGGTATGTATTTGGAGCAGGTTTCCAAAGAGAATACCGCGTACAATTTACCGCTGAAAATTGAGCTCGGCAGCGAGGTCGATATCGACCGCCTTTGCGGCGCGATCAAAACCGCTGTCAACGCCCACCCCTGCCTTAAATCCGCCTTTGCCGCGGATAAAAACGGCGAAACGTATAAGTATCTGCGCGACTGCGACGTGGATGTGGAGATCATCGAAGCGGATGATTTTGATTTATATTCACTGGTCAAGCCCTTTGATCTGCAAAACGACATCCTGTTTCGCTTTTATATCATCAAATCCTCATCGGGAAATACGCTGTTTTTCGATATCCATCATATCGTCTTTGACGGCACGTCCTGCGGTATCCTCGCGGAGCAGATCAGCCGCGCGTACTTCGGCGAGGAGATTGAGCCGGAGGAATTCACCGCCAACGATTACGCGCTGGAGGAAGCCCAGCTGCGCAAATCCGAAGAATATGAAAAAGCAAAGGTGTATTTTGAGGAGACCTTTGGCGGCGCTGATGTCAACTCCGCTCTTTTTACCGACAAAACCGACCGTGAGCCTGTCGCCAATGAAATCATTTATCCCTTGACAAATGTAGACTCGGAACAGATCAAAGCGTTTTCACGTCTTTACGGAATAAGGCGCAGCACGGTATTCAACGGCGCTTTCGCCTATGTGCTGTCGCAGTACTCGGGCAGCGAGCAGGCTCTGTTTTCAACCTACCGCCACGGCAGAGATGAGCGAATGAGCGACACCGTCGGCGCGTTTGTAAAGACATATCCCGTATATGCCGACTTTTCGGAAGATGAGCCGGTCGTTGAGTTCCTGCAAAAGCTTGACGAGCATATTTCTCTGAACCGTAATAATGATTTGTATTCGTTCGCGGATTTCCGCGAGGATATGAAGCTGGACGCGAGCGTTCTGTTTGCGTATCAGGGCGACATAATTCCGCCTATGGACTTCTGCGGCTGTGAATCAGAGATAGTTTTGATGCCGATGAAGGATACAAAGGCGGCTTTTGAGCTTACCGTCAGAAGAAGAGGCAACAGCTTTGTCGCTTACACCCTTTATCAGCAGGATCTCTATGACGACGAGATAATCCGCGGACTGCTCGAGAGCTACAACAAAGTGCTGTCCGAGATGCTCGGCAAAGAAAAGCTCAGCGAGATAGAAATGCTGACGGACGCTCAGCTTGAAAAGCTCGACAAAGAAAACCACTTTGAATTCGACTACGAGATCACCGATATCGTGACGATGTTCCGCCGTCAGGCAGAAAAAACTCCCGACAATACCGCGGTGGTCTACCTTGACCATAGATACACATACAAAGATATCGACAGAATAACCGAGAATATCGCCGCTTTCCTCAAAAGCAAGGGTGTGGGCAAGAACAACGCGGTGTCAGTCTTGATCCCGCGCTGTGAGTATATGCCCATCGCCGCTATCGGTATCCACAAGTCGGGCGCGGGTTATCAGCCGCTCGACCCGAGCTATCCGAGCGAGCGCCTTGAATTCATGATAAAGGACGCGGACGCAAAGTATCTTATTGCAGACAGGGAGCTTATGGACAAGATCCCGAGCTACAACGGCCCTGTCCTCTATACCGATGAGATCCCGAACCTTCCCGACGCGGAAAAGATAAGCGAAAATCCCGACCCGGGCGACCTGTTCATTATGCTTTACACCTCGGGTTCAACAGGCGTGCCCAAGGGCGTTATGCTTGAGCACCATAACCTCTGCTGCTTCTGCAACTGGTATATCAATACGTATAAAATGGACGAAACAAGCCGCGCTTCGGCGTACGCGAGCTACGGCTTTGACTGCCATATGCTCGATATGTACCCCGTGCTGCTTGTCGGCGGCCAGCTGCATATAATCGACGAGAGCATCCGTCTTGACCTTGTCGAGATCAATAAATATTTTACCGAAAACAAAATCACCCACACCTTTATGACAACTCAGGTCGGCAGACAATACGCCGAGCTGTTCCCCGACGCGGAGAACCCGCATCACCTCTCTGCCGCGGGAGAAAAGCTTGTTCCCGTTGAGCCTCCGCGCGGATTTAAGCTGTACAACGGCTACGGCCCCACAGAGTGCACTATATTTACGCATATGTACCCCGTGGACAAGCTCTATGACCGCGTCCCCATCGGCAAGCCGCTGTTCAATATGAAGCAGTATGTCGTTGACAAACAGCTCAGGCGGGTACCCTTCGGCGTACCGGGCGAGCTGATCGTCGCGGGTCATCAGGTCGGCAGAGGCTACCTCAACCGCCCCGAAAAGAACGCCGAGGTGTTTATTAAAAACCCGTTCTCCGATGAAGAGGGCTACGAGCACGCCTACCGCACGGGCGATATAGTTCGCATTATGAGCGACGGAAATGTCGACTTTATCGGCAGAAACGACGGTCAGGTCAAGATCCGCGGCTTCCGCATCGAGCTCAGCGAGGTCGAGGGCGTTATCCGCAAGTTCCCCGGAATAAAAGACGCCACCGTACAGGCGTTTGACGAGCCCGGCGGCGGCAAATATATCGTCGCGTATGTAGTATCGGACGAGCCTGTCGATGTTGAAGCTATGGGCGAGTTTATCAAGCAGGACAAGCCTGCCTATATGGTTCCCGCGGTCACGATGCAGATAGAAAGTATTCCGCTCAACCAGAACCAAAAAGTTAACAGAAGAGCGCTTCCCAAGCCGGAGCCGAAGGCAAAAGCAGAAAAGAAAGATCAGCTCGCAGCTCCGCTTAACGTGCTCGAAAAAGAGATACAGAGCATCGTTGCCGAGGTCATCGGCACATCGGACTTCGGCGTTACCGATCCGTTTGTGGACTTCGGTTTGACCTCGATTTCAAGCATAAAGCTCGCTATGCTTATCTACGAGCGCTTCGGCGTGCAGATCAATGTGCGCAGTCTGGTTTCGGACGGCAATATCCAGAGTATTGAAAACGAGATACTCACCGGCTTCCTTGAGAACAAAGAGGACGCTCCCGCCGCGGAGGAGACCCGCGGAGCGCAGACCTGCCGCCTCAGCTTTGCCCAGCAGGGAGTTTATGCCGAATGTCAGGCGAGCCCCGACTCCGTGCGCTATAACCTGCCGTTTGCCATGAAGTTCCCCGAGGGCATCGGCGAGCAGCAGCTTGAGGAAGCTGTGCGCAAGGTCATTGACGCCCACTCGTACGTGCTGTGCCGTTTTGTAGCGGACAGCGATAACGAGATCGTGCAGGAGCCGATCCCCGACTGCGTCCTTGATATCCCCGTAAAAGAAATGACAGGGGATGAATTTGAAAAATATAAAACCGAGTTTGTAAAGCCGTTTGACCTCGCGACCGGTCCCTGCGTGCGGTTTGAGATAATCAAGACCGATTCTCTGAATTTGCTGGTGGATATGCACCATCTTGTCAGCGACGGCGCGTCTATGGACCTGTTCTTTGAACGCCTGTGCGAGACGCTCGACGGCAAAGAGCCCGAGCCCGAGCGCTATACATATTATGACTTTGCGGCTCAGGAGAAGATCACCTCCGAAACCGAGGACTTCTTCGCGCAGAAAATGGCAGAGGTGGAGGAGCCCACACAGCTTATCCCCGATGTGTTCACGGAAAATCTTCCGCATACAGAAAACAGCGTTTCCGTAAAAACCGAGATCAAGGCAGTAAAGGAATTTGCGCAAAAGAACGGCGTAACTCCCGCTGCGGTCTACCTTGCCGCCTGCTTTATGACCTTCGGCAGATTCGTCTGTGAAGACACCGTTTCGATCATCACGATCTCCAACGGCAGAGGCAACGTCAAGGTCGGCAACACCTTCGGAATGTTCGTCAACACGCTTCCGCTTGTAACAACGCTTGACCACAAAGAAAGAACGGAGGATTTCCTGCGCCGTGTGTCGCAGAACTTCTCCGATACGATCGACCACGAGAGCTATCCGTTCGCGCGTATAGCGAGCAAATACGACTTCCATCCGTCGATCTCATACGCTTATCAGATCGGCGTTATCAATGATTATAAAATAAAATTCGGTAGTGTGAGCGCCGAGGAGCTCGGCTCGGATATCGCCAAGGTTCCGATCTCGATATTCATTGACGGAACCGAGGACGACGCGCGTATCATCGTTACCTACGACACCGCCCTTTACAGCGGCGAGATGATGCGCGGACTTGCCGACAGCATCCAAAACGCCGCTAATGGTCTGATAAGCTGTGAAAGCGTTTCAGATATAAGCTTGACAAACGAAAAGCAGTGGGAGGTGCTCGACAGCTACAACAAGCCGTGGGATCTCGACTACGATATGACCGACTCCGTTGCGACGCGCTTCAAGAGGATCGTCGCTCAGTACCCCGACAAAACAGCGGCGGTATTCAAGGACAAGGCATACACCTACAAAGAGCTTGACGAGCTGACCGACAGCCTCGCTGCTAAGATATACAAGATTGGCTGCGAGATAACAGGCAAGACCGACCTCAAAGAAGAGGTCGCGGCGATAATCCTGCCGAGGAACGAGCAGACCTTTATCCTGCCTATGGCGGCGGTAAAGGCGGGTATGGGCTATGAGCCGCTTGACCCGAGCTACCCGCAGGAGCGCCTGAACTTTATGGTCAAGGACGCGGACGTCTGTATGCTTATCGCGGATGATGAGCTGCGCGATGTCGTTGATGAATTCAAGGGCAAGGTCGTCACCGTCGGCGAGCTCTACGGTATGGAAACACCCGACTTAACACCGGTACCCGCCACACCCGACAGCCTGTTCATTATGCTCTACACCTCCGGCTCTACCGGAATGCCCAAGGGCTGTCAGATAGAAAACGGCAACATAGTAGCTTACGCGCACGGTATGCGCAACACCTTCTATACCAAGGATGACAATGTTGCGGCATACGCGTCGTTCAGCTTCGACGTAAATATGGCTGACGTTTTCTGTACCCTCCTTGTCGGCGGAACGGTTCACGTCGTTCCCGAAGAGGTTCGTATGAACCTCGACGATCTGGCGGCGTACTTTGACGAGGTCGGAATAACTACTCTGCTGCTGACCACGCAGGTCGGTGTGCAGTTCCTGCAAAATTATCCCAAGCTGAAAACCCTCAGACTGCTCATAATGGGCGGCGAAAAGCTTCCCGCGGTCGAGCCGTCGGGCATCAGCTATACTATAGCGAACGGCTACGGTCCCACAGAGAATTGCTGCGGCGTCAGCGTATTCCCGATCAAGGAGTGGGAGCCCAACATCCCCATAGGCAAGCCGATCGCGACTATTCACGGCTATGTTTTGGATAAAACTAACCACAGGCTTCCCGCGGGCGCCGCAGGCGAATACTGCCTCTCGGGACCGCAGGTCAGCCGCGGCTACCTCAACCGTCCGGACAAGACCGCCGAGGCGTACGAGGCAAGCCCGTTTGACCGATTCCGTATGTACCACACGGGCGACATCGTCCGCTACCGTCAGAGCGGCGACATCGAGTTTGTCGGACGTAAGGACGGTCAGGTAAAGATCCGCGGCTTCCGCATTGAGACCAAGGAGGTCGAGGCGGTCATCCGCGGCTATGAGGGCATACGCGACGTTACCGTACAGGCTTACGATTACGAGGGCGGCGGAAAATACCTTGCGGCGTTCGTTGTCGGCAAGGGTACTGTCGACACCACAGCGCTCGCGGAATACATCAAGAGCCAAAAGCCTGCCTATATGTGTCCTGCGGTCATTATGCAGATAGATAAGATCCCGCTTACCGTCAACCAGAAGGTCGACAAAAAGGCGCTGCCCAAGCCCGAGCAGAAAAAGGCGGATTATGTGGCTCCGGCTAACAAGACCGAGGAGGACTTCTGCGCTATCTTCGGTAAGGTCCTCGATGTTGAGCGCGTCAGCGCGGAGGACGACTTCTTTGATATCGGCGGCAGCTCTATCCTCGCTATGAAGGTAGTTATCGCTGCCGAAAAAGCCGGATACAAGATCGTCTACAATGATGTGTTCTCTTACACCACCCCGAGGCTGATGGCTGAGTTTCTCGGCGACGTTACCGAAAAACCGGCGGAATCTTCCGCTCCCGCTCCCGTGGAGTACGGCGAATGGACGCCGCCCGTTATCGGCAGAGACGGTTATGACTATAACAAGATCCACGAATTGCTCTCGAAGAATACGATGGACGCGTTCAAAAACGGAGAGCGCAATACCGTCGGCGACGTCCTGCTCTTGGGCGCGACCGGCTACCTCGGCAGCCATGTCCTGCACGAGCTGATCGAAAACAACGACGGCGCTATATTCTGTTTTGTCCGTCCCGGAAAGGAACAGAGCGGAGAGCATCGGCTCAAAGCAACGCTGAAGTACTATTTCGGCTACGATTACGCGTGGCTGTTCGGTTCGCGTATACGTGTGCTCGAGGGCGACGCTACCGACCCGGAGGCGCTTGCGTCCTTTGAGGCTCCGCACGGCGGTATGACGGCGATAAACTGCGCCGCCAGCGTCAAACACTTTGCCAAGGGCAACGAGATCGACCGCATCAATGTGGAATCGGTCAAAAACCTCTGCGCTTGTTGCGAGCATAACAACGCCCGTCTTGTTCATATCTCAACGGGAAGCGTTATGGGCTGCCGCGAAAACGGCCTGCCTCCTGCAAGCTATCAGTTCACCGAGAATATCCTCTACGCGGGTCAGGAGCTCGACAGCAACCAGTACATCCACTCCAAATTTATGGCGGAGCGCCATATTTACGAGGAGATAATGGAGCGCGGTCTAAAGGCAACGGTTTGCCGTGTGGGCAACCTCGCACCGAGAGCGCTTGACGGCGAGTTCCAGAAGAATTACAAAACAAACAGCTATATGAATTCCCTCAACGCTTATCAGACTATCGGGCTCATTAACTACGATTTGCTGAACGAGCAGACGGAATTCTCACCCATAGACTATGTGGCAAAGGCGGTGCTCAAGTTGGCGCAGACGCCCGACGACTGCATATGCTTCCAGCCGCTCAACCCCCACAGACCGCTGATGGGAGACGTTATCCGCGTGATGAACGAGATCGGCTGTTCCGTTTGCGGAGCCGAGGATGAAGAGGTCGACGCTGCGCTAAACGAAGCGCTTGCAGACGACAAAAAGAGTGCGGCTGTCAGCAGCCTTATCGCCTATGCGAACAACGACGATATACAGGAGATAGGCTTGGAGAGCTTTGACAACTCCTACACCTCGCGCGTTTTGGAACGCCTCGGCTTTGAATGGCCCGAGACGGGTTCCGACTATATGCGCCGATTCCTTGAAAAGCTCGGCAAAAAAGGATTCTTCAAAGGAGAAGATCAATGAAGCTCATCCATAACTTAGTGACGGAATACGCCGCGTCATATCCCGAAAAATCGGCAGTGTCCGACGCTTTCGGTGAGATAAGCTACGGGGAGCTCGAATCAAAAAGCGCCTCTGCTTCGCGCGTGCTCGCGTCATTCGGCGCAAAGCCGGGCGACTCGGTTGCAGTCTATGTTCCGTATGTAAAAGAAATACTTGTAGGCGCGTTCGCGGCTCTCAGAACGGGGTGTATATTCATCCCGTTTGACGGGGCTTACCCCGAAAAGCGTCTGGAGTATATGCTCGGCGACAGCAGCGCCAAGGCGATTTTGACAACGCGGGAATTTTGGGAGAGCAAAAAGCTTGATTTTCCCGAAGATAAGCTAATATTTCTTGACGAGGAACCGGACGCGGACGTTGAGCCCGTTGCCTGTGACTCGCTGAACGAGGATTCTCCCGCAATGCTGCTCTATACCTCGGGAACAACAGGAAAGCCCAAGGGCGTTTTGCACTCCCACCGTATGCTTTTGCATATCGTAGATTCCTTCAAGGAGCAGGGCGACGCGGCTATGAACGCCGACACACGCTCGGGCGTTATGTCGAGCTTTCCGTTTGTTGCAACGCAGATGTTTGTTATGGGCGCGATCGTCAACGGAGGCACGGTCTGTATCGCTCCCGAGGCGGCGCGAAAGGACACGGGTTATCTTTACCGCTTTATCAAGGATTCGCGCCTTACCCACATTTTCCTTCCCTCCGGACTTGCCGCGATCATGGCGGAGGACTATGACCTGAGCGGAGTATATGTTTTTGCCGCGGGAGAAAAGCTGCGTAATTTCCGCGCGTTTTGCCCGGGCAATGTTTTGATCAACCTCTACGGCAGTACCGAGACTACCGGAATCCTGACA
>CADBXH010000006.1 GCA_902798605.1 uncultured Ruminococcus sp.
AAGCGCGCCGTGCTGTATGGCAGCGACGCTAATGTAAAGAGCTTTACAAGCGAGGATGAAGCAAAGCCGATCGATCCCGCGGACTTTAACCTTTGCTCGGCTGAAACAGGCGTTTTACCAAAGGCGGAGGTCCAGGTGTCGTTCCCGATGGTTCTCTCGTCAGGGATTTCTCCCGTAACGGTTCCCGAGATTTTGCCGTTTGTTCCCGAAAATGTTACCGAGTTTTTCGGAGGAGAGCTCACCGCTCCTACAACTCAAAAGGTAACAACAACGCTGGGCATTTTTTCTATTATACAGCTCAGCAGGAGCGTTCAGCTCAACATCCCGTCATACGACTTCTGCGTGCCGCGCAAGGAATGTGACGATCAGACCGACGATCCGTGCGAGGCTTTCAATAAGATAGAATTCCCGAGCGATTCTTTCTTTCCGCCGTCAACGAGCGAAGAAGACACGGGCACGGCAAAGTTCAA
This sequence comes from uncultured Ruminococcus sp., assembly GCA_902798605.1. Next base: position 471 of record CADBXH010000006.1, read on the forward strand.
TTGCAGCTGCAAATAGTTCCGGTCGAGGTTAGATCAAATTAGTTTACTCCCCTTATTTGTCCGTCAGCGGGCAGGGAAGGGGAGATTTTCTTTTTGTTCTATTTACTTTGTTGAATTTTAGTGATATAATATATTAGATTATTTTATGCAGAGAGGTAATATATGACTTTAGTTGATAGAAAAATAATTGATTTTATTAAAAAGCATCTTCCGCTTTTTATATTTATCGGAGCGACTTTGATCGGTCTGATAATTCGCTATAAGGCGATCGATTTTCAAAGTGATGATTTCAACAGCTTTCTCAACGGCTGGTGGGGCATTATTAAGAACGGCGGAGCATCAAGCCTGTCAAAACAGGTAGGTAACTATAATATTCCGTATCAAATTATTATTTTCCTGATGACCCGGCTGCCTGTCGAGGCGCTTACTGCCTACAAGCTGCTGTCAATCGTCTTTGATATAGCGCTTGCGTTCAGCGCAGCGTTAGTCATAAGCGAAGCGCTGAAGAGGAAGTTTTTCAGCTTTGTGCCTGCGCTTACATACACGCTTGTGTTCTGCTCGATAACTGTTATCTTTAATTCGGCATTTTGGGCTCAGTGCGACAGTATTTATGTCACCTTCATTTTGCTCGCTATTTATATGCTGAGGAAAAACAGGAATATCTGGGCATTTGTATTTTTGGGATTATCACTCGCGTTCAAGCTTCAGGTAGTGTTTATTCTGCCTTTGTTCCTTTATTATTATTTTTCGTCAAAAAAGATTTCGATTTTGCATTTCTTTATCATTCCGGTGGTCGATATCCTCGTTTGTCTGCCGGTGGTATTTATGGGGCGCAATTTTTTAGATATATTCAAGATATATGTTGACCAAACCGACTATGGCAAGCTTATCCAGATGAACTGCCCCAATATCTACGCGTTTATGTGCAACGGAAGCGATATGCAGTATTACTACTTGTTCAAGCCGATTTCGATTTGGCTGACGTTCCTTGTTCTCGCGGTCGGACTGTGCTTTATCCTGTATAAAAAAGTTGACCTGACAAACATCGAAAACTTCTTGTTTACGGCTGTTTGGACTTCGTTCAGCTGCCTGATGTTCCTCAGCTCAATGCACGAACGCTACAGCTATCTGCTCGATATCCTCTTGATTTTGTATGTTGTCGTCGCTCGCAAGCATTACGCTATCGCCGTGATCTCCGGCCTTGTCAGCCTGCGCGGTTATTGCTATTATCTATTCGGTAATTATGAGGTCCTCACTTTGCAGTGGACAGCGGTGATATTTGTCGGGCTATATGCCTATACGACATACGTATTTTTTAAGGATGTTATCATCAACGGCAAAAAACAAGAAGACGCGCCGGCGATCAAGAAAAAAGCACGAAGCAATTCATAGTATAAAAACAGCTCCTCGTTATCTGAGGAGCTGTTTGCTATTTAAATACCCATTCACTTAATTCTTCATCTTTAACGATATACGCCTTATCGGCAATTTCGGCAAGGGGTGTGTCGCTGTAGCTGTCTGAGTAAAACTCGTCGATTTTACCGTCGGGAAAAACCTCGTAAAATCTGCGAACCTTTTCTTTGCCGTGGCAGTTTATCCCGCCGTGCTTTCCGCTGTGCTTGTCAACACGCGATGCCATAAGCGTTTTTATCTTTAGTTTTTTCATTATCGGCTCAAGCAAAAACTCGGGAGACGCGGAGATAATAACGTCGTCGCTGTTTTGTTGGTCAAGATAGAATTTTTTTATATTATTCTGATGTGTTTCCCAAAAATCCGCAACATCCCTGTCTATGTCGCAATAGCGCAGAAAACGGTACATAACTTCTTTAAAATCTGTTTTTGTACCCTTTTTGAACACATAAAATTTTATTACCGCGCCCAAAAGGGAAGGGCCGAGTACAATTATTTTTTTATGCCTCTTTAGCGAAAACAGATAAAAATCCGCGGTGGAGTCACCTTTGTATATCGTATTGTCAAAATCATAAACATTCATATTCTCACCGAAAGTAATCTTATCACATAAAAAAGCAATTAAATTTCCAAATTAGAAAAATTTCATCCTAACACTTGATAAATTCGCTTTAATATAGTATAATGTTTTGGAATAGTACTTTTTTAGGAGAGCATTTGTGTTTGGATATCTTCAAATCCATAAGGATGAGCTAAAGGTAAAAGAATACGAGGCGTACAAATCGGTCTATTGCGGGCTTTGCAAACAGCTCGGTAAGGATTATTGTTTTCTGACAAGACTGATTTTAAGCTATGACTGCACGTTTTACTCGATTATACTTATGTCGCTCAAGCGGACATGCACAGGCTTTAAGGACGGGCGGTGCAAATTCAATCCGCTCAAAAAATGCAAGTTCGCAAAATGCAGGGATGACGCTTTTAGCAAGGCGGCTGCATTATCGGTGGTTTCCGCATATTACAAGGTTCTTGATGATATCAGTGACAGCGGTTTTTTTAAGAAAACCGCCTGCAGACTGCTAAAGCCGCTCTTTCGCCATTGGCAAAAAAAGGCAGCAAATCGGTATCCCGAGATAGAAAAAGCAGTCAGCGAGATGATGCAAAATCAACGTGAAGCTGAAAAAGACCCGTATACTACAATTGACGCTGCCGCTCATCCCACAGCGAAAATGCTCTCGGAGCTCTTGGCGATAGAAGCCGAAGACGAAATGCAGGAAAGAGTATTGCGCGAATTCGGCTATCATATCGGCAGATGGGTGTATCTTATTGACGCCGCCGACGATTATGAAAAGGATAAAGACTGTGATAATTTCAATCCATTTATCGCGTCGGATATATTTGACAAAGAGTATATTGGCTCGGTGCTGAGCCAATCGCTCGCAAGAGCTTATGACGCGTATAATTTGCTTTATATAATAGATTTTAAGCCGATAATCGAGAATACCTTGGTTTATGGTTTACCCAAAAAACAAAACGCTGTATTGAAAAATCAGCAGGAGGTCAAAGATGAATAATCCCTATGAGGTGCTCGGTGTTTCACCGAACGCCACTGATGAAGAGATTAAAAAGGCATACAGAGAACTTGCCAAAAAATATCATCCCGATAATTACACCGACAGCCCGCTTGCCGATGTTGCCGAGCAAAAGATGAAAGAGGTCAACGAGGCTTATGACGAGATAAACCGTATGCGCCAAAAGGGCAAGGGCACGGGTTCGCAGGGCACAAACGATTACAGCTCTTACAACTACACACAAAATTCAAAGTTTTACAACGTAAGGATATACATACAGCGCAATATGATCAACGAGGCTGAAAGGATCCTTGACGAAGCTCCCGTTGCCGATCGTGACGCTGAATGGCATTTCTTAAAGGGAATGTGCGCATACCGCAGAGGCTTTAACGAACAGGCTAACAGCTACTTCAACACTGCCTGCAATATGGATCCGAACAATCCCGAATACCGTACTGCTGTCAACAATATGAACAATCAACGCTCATACAACTACGGCGGCTATAATACAAACACAACTGTGGATAACACCGGTTGTTCCGTATGCGATATCTGCACGGCGATAATGTGCGCAGACTGCCTGTGCAGCTGCTGCAGATCCTGCTGATTATGAAAAGCACAACAAATAAAAAGACCTTCAGAATCGCCTTTTGCGCGCTGATTGCCGCGCTGGCGGTGGTTTTGATGATAATAACCACATTTGTTCCATTCGGAACATACGCGCTGCCGATCTTCGCGGGCGCGCTGCTTATCGCGGTCGTTATAGAATACAACTGCAAGTGGGCTCTCGGTATTTACCTTGTAGTGTCGATCCTTTCTGCGTTTTTGGTGGGGGATAAAGAAGCGGTCGTGTTTTTTATAGCTCTGTTCGGGTATTATCCCATAGTAAAGAATGTCTTTGAGAGCAAAGTAAAAAACAAGGTGATCGTTTTAGTATTAAAGCTGATACTTTTCAATATTGCCGCGGTCGCCGCTTTCTTCTTTACAAGCTTTGTTCTTTCGATTTCCCCCGAGGAATACACAATTTTCGGTTTCTATGTCCCGTATATGTTTTTGATTTTGGGCAACATTGTATTTTTGCTATATGACAAGGCGCTTTCCGTATTGGTCGTGTATTATGTAAAGGTGCTCAGCCCAAAGCTGTTTGGAAATCGAAAAATGTAACTATTTTCCTTGTCATTTCGATTGCAAAAAATTAATTTTTATGTTATAATAGAATTTAATTCATTTAGTACAACATAAATTATCAAAAAATAGATTGAAGGTGTAAGAATGAAAACAAAAACAATGAAAAAAGCATTATGTGTTTTTCTCTCAATCATTGTTATGATGTCTATTATGACCGCGGCTTTCCCCGCGACAGTCAGTGCTGCCGATCCGGTACCGACCGCAGGCGGAAGCGGATACATAACATCTGATTACGTTAATCTGAGATCGGGCGCGGGCACTAACTATTCTTTAGTGACGCAGATGAGGATAAACACAAAGGTCACGTTTACCGACGGAAAGCTCTATAACTCCGAATGGTATCATATCAAAGAGTTAGCTACCAATAAAACCGGATACGTCAGAAGAGATTTAGTCAAGGCAAACGCCGTGACAAAGGTGCTCAAGCTGTCAAATACCTACAACACGATTTACGTAGGTACTCAGCTCGCGATCACCGCTTATGACGCGCCGAGTGTAACTTGGTCATCATCAAACAGCTTGGTTGCTTCAGTTGACTCCAACGGTATCGTTACCGCTAACGGACCGGGTACAGCTGTCATCACAGCAAGCGCAAGCGGCTTGGCAGGTTCTTGTACCGTAAATGTAAAGAACGGTACTCCCGTCAATCTTTCAAAATCATCACAGCTCGCGTATGTCGGCAACTCGTTTACACTCACATCAACAACAGCGGGTGTAAACTGGTATACCTCTAACCCCAATGTCGTAACAGTCACTAACGGCGTTGTTAAGGCTGTTTCAAAGGGATATGCTACGGTTTCGGCATATACAAGCACGGGCTCGGCTACCTGCCTTGTTCAGGTAACAGATCCGCCCGCGAATCTTATCAAGCTTTCAAATACCTACAACACGATCTATACAGGCTCACAGCTTGCTATAACGGCGTATGATGTTTCAAACGTCACATGGACAAGCTCGAATACAAACGTTGCAACGGTAGACGCTAACGGTATCGTCAGCGCAAAAGCAGCCGGTTCTGCGACTATTACAGCTAAGTCCGGTTCAAAGTCGGGTACCTGTAAGGTCAATGTAAAGAACGGAAATCTTGTTAATATTTCAAAGAGCTCGCAGACCGCTTATCTCGGTAACTCGTTCACACTTACTTCGACTACTGCCGGAGTTCAGTGGTTCAGTAATAACACCAATATCGCAACAGTAAGCAACGGTGTTGTAAAAGCAGTCGGCAAGGGCTATGTTACTATTACCGCCTACACAAGCAACGGCGGCTCGACCTGTCTTGTTCATGTTACAGATCCGCCGGATCCTTCAAAGGTAGTTAAGCTTTCAAATACAAACAACACTATCTATGTGGGCACTCAGCTCGCTATTACCGCTTACAACGTAACTTCTGTCACATGGTCAAGCTCCAACACCAATGTAGCTACTGTAGACTACAGAGGCGTTGTTACCGCAAAAGCGGCGGGCGTTGTTATGATCTACGCCAAGTCGGGCGACAAGACGGGTTCATGTAAGGTCACTGTAAAGAACGGAACTACCGTTAATCTTTCAAAGACGTATCAGCTCGCATATCTCGGCAACTCATTCAAGCTCACATCGACAACAGCGGGCGTTAATTGGTACACCAGCAACTCGAATGTAGTTACCGTATCAAACGGCACATGTAAGGCGGTAGGCAAGGGTTATGCTACGATTTCGGCGTATACAAGCACAGGCTCACAGACCTGCCTTGTTCAGGTAACCGATCCGCCTGCATCCCAGATCACACTTTCAAATACAAACAACACTATTTATAAAGGTACACAGCTCGCCATTACCGCCTATGATGTTACCGGCGTAACATGGTCAAGCTCAAACACAAACGTAGCCACCGTTGATGCTAACGGCGTTGTTACCGCAAAAGCGGCGGGTACAGTTACCATTACCGCAAAGTCCGGCAGCAAGACGGGAACCTGTAAGGTCACAGTAAAGAACGGAACGACCGTTAATCTTTCAAAGACCTCACAGCTCGCGTACAAGGGCAACTCGTTCACGCTGACATCCACAACTCCCGGAGTTAAGTGGTACAGCTGCAACCCGAAGATAGCGACCGTTACAAACGGCGTTGTAAAAACGCTTGACTACGGTTATGTTACAATCTCCTGCTACACAAGCACAGGCTCACAGACCTGCCTTGTTCATGTAGTAGATCCGCCGTCGGCTGCGGTAAAGCTTTCAAACACAAAGAACACTATCTATGTAGGCTATCAGCTCGCTATCCAGGCGACAGCTTCTACTCCTGTCACTTGGTCGAGCTCTAACACCTCGATCGCTACCGTTGACGCTAACGGCGTTGTTACCGCGAAATCTCCCGGTACTGCATATATCACAGCATCTACGGGCGGCAGCAAGGCTACGTGTACCGTAGTTGTAAAATCAGGTACATCGGTCAATATTTCGCTCAGAAGCGTATCGAGCATCCCGAGCGGAAAGTCTATACTTCTTAAATCATCAACTGCGGGAGTTAATTGGTACTCCTCAAATACAAATGTCGCGACTGTCAAGAACGGCGTTGTAGACACCAAGGGCTTTGGTCGTGTAACTATCGCGGCATACACATCCACAGGCGCTAACACCTGTGTACTCAATGTTGCGCCAAAGGAGAATGTCCGCTTTGTATACGCGACTCCGAACTCTGCTCCCAAGGGCGCGAATGTAGTTGTTAAAGCGATCACCGACCTTGAAAAAACCGACGTTTACTTTATGGTATCCAACGGCTCAACTTCATACAAGGTTCCCGCCACAAGTAAGGTCCAGGCAGGCAACACTATGGTATGGGCAGGCGGCCACGTGCTCAATATATCGGGCAAGTGGACGATCAAGGCGTATTCGAGAACAGCGTCGAACGCTACATATAACACAACAAAGACCAGCGGTGAGGGAGAGGTATTCGTTACAAACTCCTCAGATACTACTACAACGGTTTTGGGCGAGCGCAGAGCGAGCGACCAGATAATCAATCTCATCTCTGATTACGAGGGCTTCCTGCCGACTGTAACTGCGGACTCCATCACAGGTGATCCCACGTTAGGCTACGGCAAGGTTGTAACGACTAACGAATTCTTCTACAACAACCTTAACCTTTACGATGCCTATGCTTATCTTTGCCAGACTGTTAATACAGGCGGCTATACAACAAGGACGAATTCATTCCTCACAAGCAACAGCATCAAGTTCAATCAGCGCCAGTTTGACTCGCTCGTATGCTTTGCTTATAACGTAGGCTCATACGCGATCTATAACGATTCCGATCTGCAATCGGTACTGCTCAGCACCGGCTCGGCAGCTTCTATAACAGCAGGCGGCGCAGGATATGTCAACGACAGCGGCGTAAACCTCAGAAGCGGCGCGGGTACGAACTTCTCGGTACTTGCTACAATGGCTGCAAATACAAAGTTCACATTTGTGGACGGCGTGCTCTACAGCTCACACTGGTACAAGATCAAGCTCGCTAACGGAGTAGTCGGATATATTTATTCGGATTTTGCAACGGCTTCCGGCGGAACAAGAGATCTTAAAAACACCAATATAGCAAGCTTTGTAAAGCAGTTCTTCCAGTATCATCACGCTTCCGGTTCCTGCTACTGGGGACTCTTGTACAGAAGGATCGACGAGGGAGAGATCTTCTTCTACGGCGATTATGTCCGCGACGGTCAGAACAACAAGAAGCACTTTAACTTCACCTGCCGTGTCAACAGCGGATTCTCGATCAGCTAATATAGAGCATTAAAAAGTAATAATATTAAAGCAATTTGGAATAGCGTTTTCGCTATTCCATTATTGCCGTTATAGGAAGTGCAAATCAAATGAAAAGAATAGGATTTATCGGCGCGGGCAATATGGCGACCGCGATAATAAAGGGTTTGATCGCTCAAAAGGGCAGCGGCAGCTTTATCAATGTATTTGACGTAAGCTCTGAAAAACTCGATGAGATCTCAAAGCTCGGCGTCAACGCGCTGCCTTCATCACAGGATGTTGTTAAGAACAGCGATATAATCGTTTTGGCTGTAAAGCCTCAAAACTACGCCGAGGTGCTCGAGGCTCTCAAAGATGTCGTCAGCACGGATAAAACCTTTGTGTCGATCGCGGCGGGTATCTCTATAAATTATGTCCAGAGCGCATTGGGCTGTGAATGTCCCGTAGTAAGGGTTATGCCCAACACACCTTTGCTGCTCAAAAAAGGAGCTTCCGCTCTTTGTCCTTCCGGCAATATCAGCGAGGAAGACAAACAGATAGTCTATGATATGTTCGCGGGAAGCGGTGTGTGCGAGTACATCACCGAGGATCATATGAACGAGATCATCGCCGTTAACGGCAGCAGCCCTGCGTATATCTATATGTTTGCCAAGGCTATGGCTGACTACGCCGTCAGCGTGGGCATTGATTATGGCAAGGCGCTTAATCTTATTTGCGCGACCCTTGAGGGCTCTGCCGCTATGCTCAAAGAAAGCGGAGACACCCCCGAGGTGCTTATCGAAAAGGTAAGCTCAAAGGGCGGCACGACTATAGAAGCTCTCAATAAACTAAGAGAGCACGGCTTTACCGAGGCTATTGACGACGCGATGAAGGCTTGCACCAAACGCGCAGAAGAGCTCGGAAAGTAATATTCATAACACGTTCCTCATATTATATATCGGACAAACTGTAGAGAGGAACGTTTTATGAAGGGAATCGTTTTTTCATTCAACCGCAAAAAGAGGGAAAAGAGAAACCTGCCGAAAATATCTCTGCCTGATCTCAGGTACATATTCAGGCGATACGGTGTAACGCTTGTGTTTTTGCTTTTGGTTTTGCTCGGTATGGTTTTGGGCGCGCTGTACGCGCGTTCGGCTCAGTCCGATACCCTCGACTCACTCGACTTTTTATTCACGACAAATCTTGACGCAAGGCTGTCGCAGAGCCCTCTCGGCACTTTTTGCGCGTGCTTCGCGTCTGACTTTATATTTTTGATCAGCGTATATCTTTTCGGCATAGCTCCTTGGGGCTTGCCGCTTGAGCTTGTAACAGTTCTGTTCAAGGGCTTCGGTATCGGCATAACCGCAGCGTATCTGTTTATCTCTCACGGCTTGAGCGGAGTAGGGTTTTACCTGCTGGTGCTGCTGCCCGGGACGTTTTTGTTCTGTATCGCGCTGGCGTTTTTTGCTACCTCGGCATTTGAGTTTTCCAAGAGGATGTTTATAATGACCGTGAGCAAAAACGCGCCTGCCGTACCGCTCAGGGGCTCTCTTTTGCACCTCAGTTCAAGACTGCTGACCGCGCTGATCATCACCTTTGCGGCATCATTGATCGACACTTTTTTGTGGTCGATGTTCGCGGGGGCGTTCAAGTTTTAGGCAATTATTCGGAGGACTATATGGCGTCAAAAAACTCTACCTTTCCGCTGACTAAGGTATTCAGCAACCTGTTTATGGGATTCCCGCGCCTGTTACTGACTAACCTTATCTTCGCTGTTCCGTTTGCGGCTTTTTTTGCGATTTTTTACGCAATAGACAGCCTTACGGGAGTCAACTCAATATTTATTCAGTTACTAACGGTCATACCGCTGTTCCCGTTTTATGCGGGCGTGGTTCAGGTCAGCGCGCATATTTCGCAGGGCAGGTTGGAAATCAACGTCTATCAAAACTTTTTTGCCGCAGTAAAAGAAAACTTTTTACGTTTTCTTATTCACGGAATAGTTGCTTATCTCGCGATTTTTTTCAGCTATTGGTCGATAACACTTTATGCCGGACTCGGTGCGCAAAGCTGGACATTTTATGTACTGATGGTTGTCAGTATATTAATAGCCATATTTTTTATGTTTATGTTCTTTTACATTCCATCGATGACTGTTACATTTGATATTTCTATGAAGAATATCTACAAAAACAGCTTTCTGATGACCTTCGGCGAATTTAAACACAATCTATTGGCAGTTTTTGGTTTGTTTCTGCTCACGGTCTTTTGCTTTACTATCATCGCTGTTTGCTCGGCCTCGGCGCTTGCGATTACTATAGCCACAGTGGTTTTGGCGCTTTTGATAGTTCCGTCTGTAGCTTCATTTATAATTAACGCGGCGGTTTATCGCAGAATGTACGTTATGATTGCGGACAACTCTACAGAAAGCAAAAACATAGACAAAAAGCTCAGTGATAAGCGCAGTGAGCTTGACGCTAAAAAGAATAAAAACAAACCCGATCAATCCGATTTGGAAGAGCTCAAAAAGCTCGAGATCGACGAAAACGCCGATATGGACGAGTATGTTTATTACAACGGCAGAATGATGAAGCGCAGAGCTTTGTTAAAGCTAAAAAACGAGGCGATGGAAGAAGCCGAAAATAAGGAGACAGAATAATGTCAGATAAAACCGGTAAGACCGATAAAAAGTCAAAAGCCCCGATAATTGTGATTATTATTGTGCTTGCAGTGCTTATTGCCGCGGCGATTTTTGCGATACTGTATTTTAACGGCGCGTTCAGCCAAAATGACGGCGATACGGATTCGAGTGTTTCCACGACCTCGGATGAATTCGGCACAACTGCGGCTCAGGGAATGCACGGACAGCTTCAGCCCGATTCTCAAAGCAGCGAAGAGACAAACAAAGTCCTTCCACCGACCGAGGAAGAGGGAGAAATAACGTACTTCACCGGGTCGTATACTCCCAACGGCAAGGTCGTAGACAAGCTTTCGGGGAATAACAACGCTACGCTCAGAGAGGTTTTCGGCAACGGATATAACGCTCAGGGCGGTATTACCTTCAATAATGACGGAACGTTTTCGGATACACTCCGCCCTTCGGACCACAGCAACGGCGGATATGTTGTTCAGAACGAAAAAATCATCGCGACATATTCGGACGATAAAAATATGGATATCACCGTAACCGAGTGGAACGGCAACGCTCCCAAGAGCTTTTACGTTGTTTACGCGGATTACGAGGTTTATTTTGGTTAAGCTATGAGTAAAAAAACAAAAAAGTTATCCGCGGAAGAAAAAGCGCGGAGAAAAGAATCAAAAAGAAAAAAGAAAATAATCAAGGCTGTCATCGTATGTTCGATCATCGCTGTCGTTATCGCCTGCACGGTCGTCTCGGCAGTGCTCATCACTCAGCATAATGACCGGGAGAACCAGCTCTATAATTACAAGTGGGTTCCGGTTTCAGCCCAAAACGCCAGCAAGGACGAGGTCGAAGTCAGAGAGGTCTACGGCGACATCAAATACACAAATTATCAGGGCAGCCTTAAATTTAACAAGGACGGCACATTTGATTTTTGGATGGCGCCCGGCTTGCCGGACGACGGAACTCACACGGGTAAATATGAGCTTGACGGCGACACGATCAAGGCGAGCTTTGACGAGGGAACTCAGACAGAGTTTTACATCGAGCGCGAGAACGGATATATCAAGGATATAAGGCTCGGCTATAATGAGTATACCGTTTATTTCGGTCAGGGCGAAAAAATCATAGAAGAAAAAACTACAGAAGAAAACTAAATATCATTAATCGGCTCTTCCAATTTTGTTTTGGCTTTTTGGAAGAGCCGATTTTTTGTTTATAAATGTACAAAAATCATACAAATAACCCAAAATTAATCACAAAAATATTGATTTTGCGCATATAGTGTGTTGTAATTGTTTTGGTAAAATATTGCTAAATATATAACTATTTGCATTAATTATCAAAAAAGGGGTTTTATTATGAAAAAAACATTATCAATTATACTGATCTTAGTTGTCGCTTTGACTGCTGTTCCGCTTACAGGCTGCGGTTCACAGGGATTTATGATTGTGTCGATCGGCGCGCTTTTGGATAGCGAGGATAAGGAGTTGATAGAGCTTTCTGATAATCTCAGCGATATTTTGAACTGTGACAAGGAAGATTATATCTGTATTTTAGACGAATATTTCAATGATGAAACAAAGATTCCTTCCGAAGTTAATGATCGTCCTATTGTCTATGTTATTGCCCGTAAATCTTTTGCTAATACAAAAGCTACCTCTATCACTATTCCCGGAGGAGTAAAGTATGTTGACTGTATTATTCCCGAGAACTCGGGAAGCAATGAGACGATCAAATCTGTTAACATATCATCATGCACGCTGATCAACAACAGCTTTTGCAACTGTTTTGCTCTTGAGGAAATCGAAATTGGTGAAGTGGAAAAAATAAATGCGTCATTCAAAAAATGTGATGCATTGAAAACAGCAGATCTTTCAAGCGTTAAAGATATTAATGATTCATTCGGCGAATGTGAAAAGCTTGAAGATGCAAAACTTAATTCTGCAAAAGAAATAAAAGAATCGTTTGATAGTTGCAGTGCACTCAATACCCTTGATTTATCAAATGCAGAAAAGATCAAGGATAGCTTTGATAATTGTTCGGCGATCAAAACAATTAGTTTTCCGAAAACCGCGGTGATCAAATCATCCTTTACCAAGTGCGACGCACTCCGGTCAATCTCTGTTACGGGAGTAAAGTGTATATCCAAATCCTTTACAGACTGCGCGGCTTTAGAGTCGATCAGTGATCCAAACGTTCTTGAAGTAATTGATGGTTCATTCAATAACTGCCCGAAGCTCGGTTCTATCAAGATGATGGGCGCAATTAAAAAAGTAACAGAGTCATTCTCAAAATGTCCGTTGATACAGACCACCGGTTTTATTCGCAAAGCGAGTATTGTAAAATACAGCTTTGATGATTGCGGAAAGCTCCAAGCAATCATATTTGACGGAATAAGCGTGATCGAATGTCCGTTTTCTAATTGCAACGCGCTCAAAACACTTTCCTGCACATTCGCTGAATGTCGCAATATAACCGATTATTCCGATGATGACGATACCTCGTCGGGTACAGATACCACGACTCCGAACTCGGACGGTTTGGTTATCTACAACTCATTTACCAATCTAAAAGGAATGACCTCGGCAAATGTCGCGGGAAAAATCTACAGTATCAAAAAATCTTTCAATAATCTGCCTCAGTTCAATACTTTCAAATACAACTCGCTTTATGAAATCAGCGAGTCCTTCCAGAAATGTCCGAAGCTCAAAAATGAGGTTATCACTGATGCCGAAAAAGAGAAAAGGCGTAAAGAGGAAGAGGAAAGAAAAAAGAAAGAAGAGCTTGATAATGAGCCCTACGGTCCCGGTGAAAGTGCTATTGAGCTTACTGCGAAGGGAAGCAAAAAGGTTACTTACAAGCTGTTAAAGATGAACGGTGATACCGAGTTTTCAGTCACTCTTGACCCGGGCGAGTCCACGACCAAGTATTTCCCGAGCGGAAGATATGTTCTTATGATAGACAGAGGCTTATTAAACAAGAGTTATTCCGATATATTCACCTTTGAGAGCGGCTCTGTTTATGAGATTCAAACAGGCGACAGAAACGACTTCCATAGGAATAATCCGCTTAATGATCTGTGATAAAGGTAGTTATTTATGAAAGTACCGATAAAATCCTTTGTATGTCTTTTTCTTGCGGTATCGATCCTGACGGCGCTTTGCGCGTGCAGAGCGCCGGTTGAGTCGGTGAGATTCAAAGAGAAATATATAGAGGGCAATAAGCTGTATATAAGCTATACGGTTTGTTATGAGCTTAAAAGCTCCGAGTTTTTTCTTGTTTTCAAGAACGAAAGCAAAAAACTCAACGGAAGTCTGAGCACAACTATAAAGTCAGACAATACCCGTAAAGGAGATTATAGTAACGAGTGTTTAGAGCTTGAAACCGTAGAAATAAAGGGCTCTGCGGCGTATATTTCGGAATCATTTAAAGATGATTTTTTGGATCATAAAAAAATAAACGAAGCAATGACCGAAAAATTGCAAGCTGCCGAGCTTTCAAATACAGATGCATCTATTCCTAAGGATCCAAAGATAATGATAAGGCGTGGGGATTATCAGGATTACTATTATCCGTTTGAAGCATGCGAAGAGCTGCCGTATGGGGCAACAAATCTTGAAGAAGCAAATCTTTTGGTTGTAATATATGCAGATACTTCTGTTTATGGCAAGTGGGTAGATAAAGAAACAAATAGATATATTAAAGATGCGAAGAGTTGCGAATTCTATTTTTCGTTATACCGTTTGGATAACAACAAATGTGTTAATAAGGAAGACAAAAAAGATTCACATTCTGTGATTGTAGATTATAATGTCAGCAATCCTTTGCAGCAAAGTGAGATAATGACAGCACTAAGGGAATACTTAGAAAAAGTAATCAAATAAAGGAGAAATCTATGAAAAGAATAATATCTATATTACTTATAACAGTGCTTTTACTGTCTTGTTTGCCGCTTTCCGGCTGCGGGTCTGCCGCGCTTAAATTCTATACGGAAAAAGAATTTTTTGACAGTATTAAAGACATAAAAAATGAATTGAAGTTTCAATTTGATGACAAGCTTTTGAATGATAATTTTTTAAATGCCGGCTCTTCGGAAAATTATGTGTGCTGTGTTGACAGCAGATCAATAAGGGAAGGAAAGACGGTTGAGATCCCGGCTGAGCATGACGGCAAAAAGGTTATTGGTGTTGTGTCAAATCCCAAAATACTACAGAAACTCAACGGCGGCATACCCGACAGTGTAAAATTCATTATAGGCTGTAAGTTTGACCCTCAGGATGATAAATTCAATATTCCCAAGGATCTTGTTTGTATATATGATTCATTTTATAAATGCGAGAATATAAAAGAACTTGAGTTTGAGGGAACAGTCAGGTTAATTGAAAAGTCATTTGAACAAGCAGGAGTGGAGCGCATAACTTTTAGTAATGACGTAGGCAGTTCAATTGAAACATCAGTCGAAAACAATGGAGCTGCTAAAACAACGACTGAAGTTAACGGCGGGATAAATGAAAGCTTTCTTTCTTGCGAAAACCTTGAAAATGTTGTGTTCAGTAAAGGCGTAAATAATATTGAGAATTCTTTTAATGAGTGTAATAAGCTCAACAAAGTTGAGTTTGACGGACAAGTAAAAATGGTCGTTGATTCGTTTAATGATTGTAAGGCTATTGAATCTGTAGAAATAAAGGATTCCGCGTCTGACATACATAACTCATTTACCGATTATTATTTGTATAACAGTGATCTGAATGACGCAATGACCAAAAAGGTAGAAGCTGCCCAAAATTCAAGCAATACAGATTCAACCATTCCTAAAAATCCCAAAATAATGATAGTAACGGTCAAAGATAATGATTATGATTATTATTATCCTTTTGAAGCTTGCGTAGCTTTGCCCTATGCGGCAACAAACCGTGAAGAAGCAAACCTTTTAGTAAGAATAGATGAAGAAACATCTACCAGAGGCTATTGGGTAGAAAAGCCCAGAAATAAAGTTGTTAAAGACGCGATAGGTCGCCAATTCAGCTTTTCAATTACCCGTTTAGATAATGGTTCGCCTCTCGATACAAAGAATGCTGATAGTACATATTATTTGGAGGTGGATTATACGGATAATGAAAATGTCATTCCTTTATCTTACAGTGAAGTTATGAACGCGCTAAAGGATTATTTGAATACAGTACTTAAATAATGAGAATTTCCTGCTCAACGGAGCAAAAGCATCGGATTTGAATGTAATGATACCCGATGGCGCAAGGGTCAATATCCGTGACGGAGAGATGACCGCGAACAAGTATAAGTTAGTTATTTATTTTGATGTTCCAAAGGATTTCAGGACATACACTGCCGAGGTTGAGTGTTCTTCGGATGTTAAATCTGCGGCAGGTAAAAATTGATAAAAGAGAGGTTATATTATGAAAAAGTCAATATCAATCATTGTATCGGTATTTCTTGTTCTTTGTCTTTTCGCCGGCTGCGGAAGCCCAACGGACGTTTTTGTCAAGAGCGATAAGGCAAAAGACAGCATGGTGATGGAAAAGGGCAAGGTATACAAGTATGATACATTCAAATTTAAGCTTGGCGAAATAAAAGAAAGTAAAAGCAATCCCAAAAACAAAGGTGAATCGGAGGGTAAGTGGGTAACTGTGGAACTTAAACTGACAGGCGGAGATGTCTCGAACGAGGAACTCGAAAAGTTAGTTAAGGATGAGGCGGTACTTCTCAACGGAGCCGCCCCTTTGGCACAAACATTAAATGCTACGATGAACACTTCTCCGTTTAACGGCAACAAATCTTCAAAACTAAACAATATGTCGATCAATCTCTATTACGACGTACCGGGCAGGTTTGATGTTGAGCAGGCTACAGTGTATTATACCGATGATGTTAAGGAAAAATCATCATAGAGTTGGATCATATTTAATAAATCAAGTATAAAGACCGCGCGGGATCATTCTCCGCGCGGTTTCGCTTTCACCATTATTTTTGCCGGCATATAATGTTATAAAGAAAATCAAAATTTTGGAAAAGGTGAAATAATGGAAAAGAACTTGATAACATTCAACAATATGACAAATCTTTTGAAGGCTAAAGAGCTGCTCAGACTCAACGGAATAAGCTCACGGACGGTAAGGACGCCTGCGCGATTGAACCGAGGGACCTGCGGCTACAGCCTTCAAATCAATAAAGACTACGAAAAGGCTTTTGAGCTGATACAGGACAACGGCTTTCGGATAATCGGCGCGTCAGCCGTTGATTATAATTGATATATTTCGACAACGGCGCCACGACGTTTCCAAAGCCTAAAAGTGTGATAAACGCCGTGAATTACGCGATGAACAACTGCGCTAACCCCGGCAGGAGCGGACACAGGCTGTCGATCAAGTCATCCGAGATAATATACGAATGCAGGCAGAATCTTGCAAAGCTGTTTGATATCGACAAAACCGAAAATGTGATTTTCACAAACAACTGCACTACGGCGCTCAACACCGTGATAAAAGGTGTCCTGAAAGAGGGCGACCACGTTATAATCTCATCGCTCGAGCATAACGCGGTTTCAAGGCCCGTGGCGGCTCTTGAAGATAAAGGTGTCAGCTATTCGGTCGCGCAGGTCGTTGAAGGCAATGACGACAAGACCCTCGATAATTTCCGCGCGCTTATCAACGCGAAAACCAAGATGATGATCTGTACCCACGCTTCAAATGTGTTTGGTGTAAAGCTGCCGATAGAGCGTATCGGAGCGATGTGCAGGATTTACGGGATACTGTTTTGCGTAGATGCTGCGCAAACAGCGGGTGTAATTCCGATCTCACTTAAAAACAGCGATATAGATTATCTGTGCACTGCCGGACACAAGGGGCTTTACGGACCGATGGGCACCGGCGTTTTGATAATCAATAGCGATATAATTCCCGACAGCCTGACTCGGGGCGGTACCGGCAGTTTTTCCGCTGAAATCGCACAGCCCGAGATCTTGCCCGATAAATTCGAGAGCGGAACACCTAACGTATCCGGTATCGCGGGGCTTAACGAGGGCGTGAAATTTGTGATGAACAGGGGAGTGAGCTCTATTGAATCATATGAGTCCAATCTTGCGAACAGGCTGTACAACGGACTGAGTAATATCAAAAATGTTATCTTATATACAGGACAGCCCAAAGCAGGAGAATACGCTCCCGTTATCTCATTTAATATTAAGGGAAAAGACTGCGAAGAAACAGCTGAAATGCTCAGCCGCAAATTCAATATCGCTGTTCGCGCCGGACTTCACTGCGCGCCTCTTGCGCACAAGAGCTACGGAACACTTGAAAGCGGCACAGTCAGAGCGGTTGCTTCTGTGTTTAATACCCGTTCTCAGGTCGACTTTTTTGTAAATGCGATAAATAAAATTCAAAAAACGAAAAAAAACGGTTGCAATTAGTGCTTGTTTTGTGTTAAAATATAAAGAAGCATACGGGTTTTGTATATTCGTAATTGCCCAAGACGTTAAGCGTTTGACTGATAATTCGTCATTTGCTTAAAGAAAGGAGACAAAAAGCTGATATGGAATTCTTTAATAACTTTTTTTCTATATTCAAAACAATTGAATTCCGTGACGTAATCGATATATTGGCGATCGCGTTTATTATTTACGGCTTGTTCAGACTCATCCGTGAGACCAGAGCTGTTCAGCTTTTAAAGGGAGTACTCGTACTGTTCATTATCTACTTCCTGTCATCCTTGTTCGGGCTTGTTATGCTTTCATCCCTGCTCAGGTCATTGTTTGAGGTTTCGGTTGTTTTGGTCGCGATTATTTTCCAGCCCGAGATACGAAAAGCGCTTGAACAAATGGGAAGAAAAAACACATGGAGCAGGCTTATAAGCGTATTTAAGCACGGTAAAAACGAAGAGTGGGAAAGAAAGGTTAGAAAGTCAATTGTTGACGCGGCTGATACCGCTATTTTATTCTCACATTCACGCACAGGTGCGCTTATTGTTTTTGAGCGCGAGACTATGCTCTCGGATATTGCCGAAAAAGGTACGATAGTCGATGCCGAAACATCAGTCGCTCTGTTTGGCAATATGTTCTTTAACAAGGCTCCGCTTCATGACGGCGCTTGTATAATCCGCGACGGAAAGCTTTTAGCGGCGGGCTGTATCCTTCCTCTTACCGATAACCAGGATGTTGATATCAACCTCGGAACCCGTCACAGAGCCGCGCTTGGTATGAGCGAGCAAAGCGACGCGGTCGTGCTTGTTGTCAGCGAGGAAAACGGCGTTATCTCACTCGCTTTTGAAGGTGAGCTTACCCGAAATTATACAAGAGAGTCTCTTATTAAAAAGCTAAACGAGCTTTTGCTTGACGAGTTTGAGGACATCAGCGAATATAAAAAGAACAGAAAACAAAAGAAAGAAATTAAAGAAAAGAAGAAAAAAGATAAAAAAGAAAAAAAGGAAGATCAAAAAAGAGAGGGGGATCCGGAATGAAAAAACTCTCTCTGACGCAAAGAATACTTCAAAAGAATTATCTTTTGCTGATTATCGCTGTTTTGATCTCATTCGGTATTTGGATTTATATGAGTATGAACTCAACGAGTGATACTACAGTTACCGTAAATGACGTACCCATCCAGATCGAAATATCCGACAGCGCAAAGGAGCTTGGGCTCCAGGTTTTTTGTGAGGATGACTCAAAAGCTTCAGTCACGGTTTCGGGTATGCGCACTATGCTCGGACAGATATCAGAGGCTGATCTGCTCGTTACCGCTTCCGCGGGTTCGATCTCAACCACCGGTAACCACACCCTGTCTGTTTCGGCGACAAAGGCGAATCCGTCAAGTAACTTTCAGATCGTCAGCTGCGCGCCTTCTCAGATAAATGTAGTTGTAGACTACCTCAAGGAGAGTACTTTTGATATTCAGGAAGATATTACCTATAAGGTAAAGGACGGCTATAACGGTTCGGTCACACTGGCTAATAATCAGGTTACTATTTCAGGACCTACGACCGAGGTTTTGAAGATCAAAAAGGTTATGGCAAAAGCCGAAGTCAAAGGCGAAATGACCGAGAGCAAGGATCTTAAAGCGGATATCGTTCTTTATGATGAAGGAAACAATGTTATCCCTAAGAATTTGCTCACACTCAGTTCCAACACAGTCGACGCGCATATTGAAGTTGTGCACGAAAAGACTGTTCCATTGGAGCCTGTGTTTATGAACAAGCCGAGCGGACTCACTCTGACGGAGGATATGATAAAGATAGAACCTTCCGAAATCAAGATCGGCGGTTCTCAGGACGCGCTTGACAATATCAAGTCGGTCAATCTGGAGGCTATTGATTTTTCAAAGATCAGCAACCAAAAGATCGTACTGAAAGATATTAGTATTGATGTTCCCGATACCTGCAAGAATATCAGCGATACTTCTACTGCTACGGTGACTCTTGACTTGAGGGGAATGACATCAAAGAAATTCGATGTAGAAAACTTCTCTGTTGAGGGACTGCCATCCGGCTACAGTTGTGAGGTGACGTCCAAGACAATCAGTGTTACCGTAATCGGACCGAAGGACGAGGTAGAAGCCCTCAAAGCAGACGACATTGTTGCGGTGATCGACGCCAAAAGCATCAGCGGTAAGGTCGGGTCGGTCGATATGCCTGTTACGTTCAAGTTCAGCACGTCAAAGAGCTGTTGGGCTTACGGAGAATACAAGGCAAATGTGACGATAACCGAATCATAACAATTACAAATAAAAAATTAAGGAGTATCCGTTTGGGTACTCCTTAGTTTTTGTTATATACACTTTGAACCAGCCCGATACAAATCATAATACTCATCAGCGAGCTTCCGCCAGAGCTGAACAGCGGAAGAGTGACTCCGATTACAGGAAAGAACTCGAGAACCATTCCGAGATTTATTATCGTCTGTGAGAAGATCAGCGCGAACACGCCTGTGCAAATCAGCTTTCCGCCACAGTCCTTTGAAAGCTTTGCATCTTTTATGATCCGAAGTATTATAATAAGCAGCAGAATAAGGATCAGCATACAGCCGATAAACCCGAGCTCTTCGCCCGCTACGGTAAAGATAAAGTCGTTTTCCTGTTCGGGGACGATGCCGTTTTTGACCCTTGCGCCGTTAAAGAGTCCGCTGCCGAAAAGCCCTCCTCCGGCGATCGAGAGCTTACCCTGATATTGCTGCCAACCGTAGTCCGTCATAGTGCTGTCACCCGGGAACAGCAGGGCTGTAAGGCGGTTTCTGTGCTCGTTGTTGAGTATAAAGTTCCAGATTATCGGAACAGCGGCGGCTATCGCTCCGGCGAATATTGCGAAATATCTTAGTTTTATTCCCGTCATAAAACTCATTGTTAAAAATATCAGGCCGAAAATCAGCACTGTCCCGTCATCACCCTGAATGTGGATGATAACCATAGGTACCGCCGTGTGAAGACAAAGACTAAGCAAAGCCCAAGGCTTGTTTAAGTGCTCCTTTTCTTTAAGATAGGACAGGTGTTTTGTAAGCGTAATAATAAAACATATCTTAATAAACTCCGACGGCTGGATCGTGTATCCTAAAACGCTTATCCAAGCCGTGTCGTCCGTTCCGCTTACTCTGATGCCGAAGATAAACACAAGCAAAGCAAGCAACGCAGCGATTCCTGCGAAGACATACCATTTTCTGATAAGAAAATTATAGTCCGCATTTGAGATAAGCACCGCCGCTGCAATGCCTATAAACAAAGCGATAAGCTGGGTTTTGATATAATTATAGCTCCCTGAGCGCTGCATACTCGCTATTATCAGCAGGCTGTAAAGAATAGCCGCGAGCGTTGCAGCCCAAAGCTTTAGGTCTGTGTTTTTTAAGTAAAAACGCACCCTTTGCGCTATGCTTTTCAGTTTTTTCACTTCCTAATACCAATTATTACCAATTACATTATAATAAAATATCCGCACAATATCAAGTATATTTTCAAATTGGAATAATATAAATAATCATTTTTGATATAATGGACTAAATATGAATTGGAGGTAATACTATGCTTTCTGATATTGAAATCGCTCAGCAGGCGACTCTTTTACCGATAAAGGATGTTGCCGCAGGCCTTGGTATCACCGAGGACGAGCTTGAATTCTACGGTAAATATAAGGCTAAGCTCTCGGATGAGTTGTACGAGAGGGTGGATTCAAACCCCGACGGTAAGCTGATCCTTGTTACAGCCATCAACCCGACTCCCGCGGGCGAGGGTAAAACTACCACCACTGCGGGTCTTGGTCAGGCTATGGCTAAGATCGGCAAAAAGGCGGTCATCGCTCTGCGCGAACCGTCACTCGGTCCCGTATTCGGAATCAAGGGCGGAGCAGCAGGCGGCGGCTACGCTCAGGTTTTGCCTATGGAGGATATCAACCTGCACTTTACCGGCGATATGCACGCCATCACTTCCGCAAACAACCTGCTCTGTGCAATGCTTGACAATCATCTTCAGCAGGGCAACGAGCTCAGGATAGACGAGAGAAGAATACTCATAAAGCGCTGCCTTGATATGAACGACCGCGCTTTGAGGAATATCGTTGTAGGTCTCGGCGGCAAGGTCAACGGAATCCCGCGCGAGGATCACTTTATCATCACCGTTGCGTCCGAGGTTATGGCTATCCTCTGTTTAGCAGCAGATATTGAAGACTTAAAGCTCAGATTAGGAAAGATACTTGTAGCTTATACATACTCGGGTGAGCCCGTTTACGCAAAGGATCTTAAGGCTGACGGAGCAATGACGGCTCTGCTCAAGGACGCTATCAAGCCCAACCTTGTGCAGACACTCGAGGGAACTCCCGCTATAATGCACGGCGGACCGTTCGCGAATATCGCTCACGGCTGCAACAGCGTAAGGGCTACAAAATTAGCTCTCAAATTGGCAGACTATACTATCACCGAGGCAGGCTTCGGTTCCGACCTCGGAGCAGAGAAGTTCCTTGACATCAAGTGCCGTTATGCGGGCTTAAAGCCTTCGGCTATTGTTCTTGTAGCGACCTGCCGCGCACTAAAATACAACGGCGGCGTGCCTAAGACCGAGGTTTCCAAGGAGAACCTTGACGCGCTTATGGTAGGAATAGAGAACCTCGGCGTCCACATCGACAATATGCGCAAGTACGGCGTGCCCGTGATCGTCGCTATCAACCGCTTCGGTACAGATACCGATGAGGAGCTTAAATACATTGAGCTTTATTGCAGGAACAAGGGCGCTGAATTCGCATTTTCCGAGGTGTTCGCAAAGGGCGGTGACGGCGGAATCGAGCTCGCTCACAAGGTCGTTGAAGCGTGCGAGACACCCTCGTACTTTATGCCTGTCTATCCCGACAACGCTACTGTTAAGGAGAAGATCGAGCTCATCGCTAAGAATATCTACAGAGCTTCAAAGGTCAACTACACGACTCAGGCGAACAAGGCAATTGCCGAGGTACAGAAGCTCGGCGCGGATGATCTGCCTGTCTGCATAGCAAAAACGCAGTATTCACTGTCTGATGACCCGACGCTGCTCGGCGCTCCAAAGGACTTTGATATAACCGTGCGTAATGTTTCGCTTTCAAACGGCGCGGGCTTTGTAGTAGCATATACGGGCGACATTATGACAATGCCCGGACTTCCTAAGGTCCCTGCCGCTCACAGCATTGACGTGGACAACAACGGCAAGATCACAGGCTTGTTCTGATATGGAAAGAATTATTTCCAACAGTCCCAATGAGACCGAAAAAATAGGGGAGAAGCTCGCCCAAAGCCTAAAGGGCACGGAAGTCATCGCCCTGTTCGGCGGACTCGGTTTGGGCAAGACCGCTTTTACCAGGGGCTTGTGCAGAGGATTGGGCGTGGATGACGGAGTTTCAAGCCCGACCTTCGCGCTTGTTAACGAGTACAGCGGCAAGTTCAATATATATCACTTTGATATGTATAGGGTTACCACCTGGGACGATTTGTATTCCACGGGATTTTTTGACTATATCGACACGGGCGTGCTCGTTATTGAGTGGAGCGAAAACATCGAGGGAGCTTTGCCCGACAACGCGCTCAAAATCACTATCTCGCGCGGAGAAAACGATAACCAAAGGATTTTTGAGATCGAGGGAACGGATAAATGAAGATTCTCGCAATAGACACCTCGGCAACGGCGGCATCAGTCTGCCTTGCCGAAGAGAAAAAGATACTCGGCAGTTTTTATACAAACACCGCCCTGACGCACAGCCAGACGCTTGTTCCTATGGTCGAGCAGGTGTTAAAGACGACTCAGACCGATGTTGACGAGCTTGATTATATAGCCGTAAACGCGGGTCCCGGCTCATTTACGGGAGTTCGTATCGGCGTTGCGGCGGCTAAGGGTATCGCTTTCAAAAATGATCTGCATTGTGTTTCGGTTTCTACGCTTGAAAGTATGGCGTACAATATGCTCGGCAATGACTGCGTTGTGTGCGCCGTTATGGACGCGAGGTGTTCTCAGGTATATAATGCGCTGTTCAAAGTCAGCGGCGATAAGATTGAGAGGTTGTGTGATGACAGAGCGCTCGCGCTGTCCGATCTCAAGCTCGAGCTTGAACAAATCAAGGATAAGATAGTACTTGTCGGCGACGGTGCGGATCTGACCGCCAAATACCTCGAAAATTCGCTTTCTAACGTATTTTTGGCGTCTATCAATAATCGGATACAAAATGCGTCTTCGACCGCTATGGCGGCGTTTAAGAGCATCTGTGAGAACAGAACAATAACGCCCGCGGAGCTTATGCCGACATACTTGCGGCTTCCGCAGGCTCAAAGAGAGTTAAATAAAAGATTAGGGAGAGTAGAGTAATGATAGCACTTGGATGTGACCACGGCGGATTTAATCTTATCACCGCCATAAAAAAGTATCTTGACGAAAAAGGTATCGAGTACAAGGAGTTCGGAACTTTCAGCGAGGACAGCGTGGATTATCCCATTTATGCCTACAAGGTGGCAAAGGCTGTCACAAGCGGTGAGTGTGAGCTCGGTATCCTCTGCTGCGGAACGGGTATAGGAATCTCGATGGCCGCCAACAAAGTCAAGGGAGTACGCGCGGCGGTAGTTAACAATGCATTCGGCGCAGAGATGACCAGACGCCATAACCACGCCAATATCCTCTGTATGGGCGGACGCGTTATGAGCGAGGAGGACGCGGTAAAATACACCGACATTTTCCTCAACACCCCCGAAGAAGGCGGCAGACACGACAAACGCGTCGCGATGCTAACGGAGATCGAAAACGGGACTTTTGAGGTTTAACGTATTAGTAATAAGGATAAGAAAAGCTGTCATTCGGTGATGCCGAATGACAGCTATTTTAATATTTTACTTGTATTTTACCGAGTCAATGATCGTCTTGTTTTGAGCGTCAGCGGCGGGCTCACTTACTTCCGCGTCGTCGGTAGTTGTGTAATATCCGGTGGAAGCGCCGCCGAGCATATAGATGTGATCTCCAATATAAACGCACCTGTCAACGGGACAGTTGTTTTTGCCTTCGCCGAATACCTTTGAAGTATATTCGTCGGTCACTTTGATATTTCCGTTTTCTACTCTGAAGTTAAGCGTGCCGCTGTGAGCGTCATAAGTATCGTCAGGGTAATAGCTGTCTCCGGTTTGGTTGTCGATGTAGTTTAGCGGAATGACGTAATCCTTGCGCTCCGGGTTGCAGACAAGCGCTTTTTGGTTGCTTTGAACTGCCGAGGAGCAATGCTTGAATACTTTAGTGTCAATGACCTTAGGGTTATTTTTGTCGCTTATATCAAAGGTAACAAGCTTTAAGCCGCTCTGTGCTTCACCCCATGTTGAGCTTTCGGTGTCATATCCGATACCGAGCAGAGTTTTATCGTCAACAGGTACGAGCATTGTGGAAAATCCGCTTATCTTCACTTCTCCGGTGATCTCGGGATTTTTGGGGTCTGACAAATCAATTATAAACAGAGGGTCTGTCTGCTCGTAGGTGATAACGTATGCTGTATCGCCGATGTATTTTACAGCCTTTATGCTTTCGTTGCGGGCAAATCCGGAGACGCTTCCGATTCGGTTCAAATCTTTATCGAGTACAAATAGGTTGTTTTTATCTTTACCGGTGTTTCTCTTTGTTGTTGTGGCGATCCTTAGATTTCCGTCCTTTTCGTCAAGCGCGTACTGATCGTCTATCTCGCCTTCGACTTTTGCGGTCGCGGTAAAATCAATATCGTTTTTGAGATCAACCTTGACTATTTGGGTGTAGCTGTTGTAGTTTTCGGGCGGCATATAGCTGTCGTTTTCATAATAAGTGCGATCGTAGTTTTTTGCAAGGATATATAGATTTTCGCTGCTGCAATAAACATCCTCTGCAGAGCCTAATATGGCCTTTGATTTTATATCCTGCGATGGCTTTACGGTGTCGACCTCGCTCACGACCAAAAAGTCAGCGCTTTCGGGTTCGTCAACACAATAGATGCAGTCGGGAGGGAGCTCTTTTGATCCATCTTTATCGTCTGAGGTGTTTCCGTAGCACTCGGGGATACAGTCGCTGTTTTTCGCGTAATAGGTTGATACAGTGTATACCTTGCCGTCTATCATCCTTGACGAGCAGTATTTTCCGCTCTGGGTATAGCAGTCTTCAAGCTTGATATTCTTTTTGTCGCTTATATCATATACGCATACGCTTGTAAGGTATTCAGAGGAGTAGGGGGTGCCGGCGATAGCTGTCAGCTTGCTGCCGTTAACGTAAAACTCCTTGAATGAATATTTTTTGTTTTTGAGCTGATCGGGGATAGGGATAGTTGCTGCCGGTTCGGTTTTGCCGTTATCAGCCTTGAATATCTCTATAGTATCTTTGCCCTTCTTTTTGCTGTAATAAATAAATTTTCCGTCGGTCTTGATCGTATCCGCTTCATCAACGCCCTGAGTCTGGATATAAGTTTCGCTGTGCGGATCGGATGAAGCTGAGCCGGATGTTCCGCTGTCGGCATCGCCGGCTGATTTGTCGGAATTTCCAGCCGCGGGAGCTTCTGCCGCGTCTTCCGCGGGAGCCGCAAAGTAATCAAAGGGATTTGACTTTGCGGTTCTTTTTGACCTTTTAGCGATTATATTGTTGATTTCGGAGGTTATCTCATCGCGCGAGTCAAAGTTCTTTATCTTCGCTTCGGTCACGGGCGCGTTGTTGTTTGAACCGAAATTAATAAACGGATCATTTCTGAAAATGCCTAACAGATTTGTTATCAGTAACGCGTTAACAAGCAGAAAAGCGACCGAAGCGGCGATTATTCCGCCCACAATAAACTTCTTCTTGCTCTTTTTGACCTTTAACGGTTCGATGTTTTGTATTCTATCTTTAACAAATTCTTCGTTTAACTCCTCGGGAGCGTTGATTTTGCTCTCGTCAAATTTTTGCTTTATAAAATCAAAATCATTGTTCGTCATAATTATCACTCCAAAAACTTTCTCATTTTGGCAAGAGCCCTGCTTTGTTTAGAACGGACCGTTGACGCCTTTAGTCCGAGCATCTCCGCGATCTCTTTGCTTGTGTAGCCGGCTACGACGGATAAAAGCACGATGTCCTTCTCGTCCTCATACAGTATAGCTAGGGCTTCCTTTAGCTCAGAAGCGACCACTGTGTTGTCGGGAGCCTCTATATCGATATCAAATAAGTTCAGCGTTCCTGCGTCAGTAAACCTTTTTTTGAGAATAGTGCAACATTGGCGATAGAGGATCTTGAATATCCAGGTCGAAAACGCTTTTTCGCTTTTCAGCGAGGCGATACCGAGATAAGCTTCGGTTATACATGAGGATACCGCGTCCATAGCATCGTCGGGATCATTGAGTTTAAAATACGCGTAGCGGTACAGTTTGTCCTTATAGGCAGTGTAAAGCGAGGCAAAGGCATCTTTGTCGCCGCTTTTAGCCCTTTTGATTAATTCGTTATCCATAACTGACCTCCAACGATATCGTTCATATATATAGTGTAAAAGCAGGGGTGAAGTGTTGCATTTGTTTTAAAAATTTTTAGATTATTTTGAGAGTAGATAAGGCTCAAATCTGATTACAAACCGTTAATCTTTTGTAATATTTTGTCAAAATCAGGGCTTTTTAACATATCTAACAATCTTCCACAAAGAAAAACGCGAGTTTTAACAGACTTAACAAGTTTTAACAGGGGTAAAAATTATAGTAATAATTTACAAGCGAAAGCGTAAAAACACCTAATAGAAATGCATTATGCACAAGTTATGCTGTGCTTGTAACTAAAAAAGATAAAAAATTTCATTTTTTTAAATTTATTTACAAAAAACCCTTGTTTTTTTTCTTTGAAAGTATTATAATAGGTTCATAATGTTTTTGGAGAATTTTTATTTAGAATTTTTCAAAAGAAATAATAAAGATTATTTGGATATGGAGAGAGTAAAAAATGAGATTACGTAAGCAGGAATTGGGAGACAGAAACCTTGTAGGTAATCGTGTTGAGACCGTGAGGAAGCAAAAGGGTATGAAGCAGAAGGAGCTTCTGGCACAGCTTCAGGTAAACGGTGTCGATATGAACGCCTCCGGTCTTTCAAAACTTGAGGGACAGATCAGATTTGTTACAGACGTTGAGCTTGTAGCTCTTGCCGATATTCTTGAAGTGTCGGTTGACTACCTGCTTGGCAGAGAGAAGTAATATATATTTTTGGGTACAATTTAAGATCAACTGTAAGGCTGCTGACGGATGCGTCGGCAGCTTTTGTTATATTCAGAAAAAGTTTAAAACAAAAAGAGAGCTTTTGTCAGCCCTCACAAATACTATTATATCACATATGTTTTAATTCTTCAAGAGATTTTTAAAAAATAAAATTTAAAATATTTTTATAAAAACTATTGACAATGTTAATTTTATTTGGTAAAATATAGACAAGATAAAAGACAGGAGGTCTTAGATATGAAAGTTAAGATTCCTTTTATTATTCACATTAAAGATTTTTTGCGGAGTTTACCGCCCAACTGTTAAGCCCCAATGGCTTTGGGGGAGATTTAGATTATTTAGCTAAGTCGAAACAGATGATTATTTTTTAGATGTTAAAAAAACATATTGTGTATAGTGAGTCAGACGTGTTTTGTTCGTGATAAGCTTATTTGGTTGGTTGTAACTTAAATACTTTCATAATGTATATAGATATTTAAAGCTTGTCGCCTTGGTTAAAGAGTTTGGATCAGAACCGGATGTGATTGGGCGTTTCGGAATTTTTACAATTTAATATTTCAGGATTTATGTTAAATATGATTTTTTAGGTATAGTCCAATGAGAGTATAACTTTTTCTTTAATATAAAATCTAAAGACAGGAGAATTAGTCCTATGTACAGTTAA
>CADBXH010000007.1 GCA_902798605.1 uncultured Ruminococcus sp.
GGCATGTTCAACTGAACAAAATACCCTAAAATAATCTCATCCGCCACAGTACCAACCGGTATCTGTGGCGGATGTTTCTTTACCTCATTTGACGCTTACTTTACTGAAGGCATACCAAACGGAAGGCGTCCGGCGCTTTCGCATGACTCGGCTTTTACCTTGTCTACATTAAAGGGAGGATTAGCCATAACATAATCACAACATCCATTGAGATTGTGAGCGTCATGATAAAAAGTGTTGGCTTCATCGCCCGATTTAATCACACCGGTCAGTCCGTGCACAGCCATATTCATCAGACAAAGCTGTGCGTTATATTCTACCTTTTCCTGTCCGTAAAAGGTCATAGCGCTATTGGCGTTCATTCCCTTGGCGTTGACAAAATCGCCGCTTTGAACAAACATTCCGCCGCTGCCGCAAGCGCAATCTAACAAAACACCCTTCTTAGGTTCAAGGATGTTGACAATCATTTTTACAAGTGATTTAGGTGTAAAAAACACGCCGTCGTCGGAGGCGACTACAGGAGCAAACTTACTGAGGAAATATTCATAAATACGACCGATTACATCTCCGCCTACCTCGTCAAGCGCGCTATTATTGAAAATACGGAGCAGCTCATCAGAAAAATCCGTATAGCTCTTGGGAAGTACGCCAACGAGCTGTTCGCTCTGATCTTCAATAAGCAGCATTGCATTGTTGACAACCTCACCGAGGCTGTTCATCTTGTGACCGTCGCGGCTCGTTAAATCTGCCGCAGCTATATTCTCGGGCAGATTCACAAGATAGTCATACTGAGCTTCTTTAGGAAGATAGAGTGCGCTTTTTGCCGCAAAGTCGCTCGCCTCCACAGGCAAAACACGTCCGCCGCGTGAAGGTCTGTTTTTAATTATTTCTGCTTCTACCAGCTTGAAACGGCTGTAGGCATAGCGCAGAAAAATCAATCCCAACACTGGCATGCAGTATTGGTTTGAGGTCAATTTCGACCCTTGACGCAACAAATCCGCAGACTCCCAAAGCTCTTTCTCAAGTTTTCGTATATTAATCATTACAATTCTCTCCAAACTTCAACATATAGTTTGATATTCTGTGTAAATTATACCATACCAATTGACAAAAAACAAGAAATGCAGTTACACATTTTAAATGTATATATAAAAACCGCACGCTAAAAGCAATGCGGTTTGGATTGAATTATAAACTCGGACTTTATAGGTGTATCGCTTTGATTTTTTCTACCATTTGCATATTCTAATACTTTCGTCATTTCTTTATCTATCCTGAAACAAAACTCTCGATAATAGAACCTTTCGTCCTCGCTATACAAAGCCGTTTGAAGTTTGTTAATAAAGTGACATTGTACCGCTCTATTTCCACCTTTTCCTTTTTTATATTGCTCAAAATGGAAAAGATTTTCTTCCACAAAATTTATCTTGTCAAATACTTCTTGATACAAGTCTTTGTGAATTTTTCTTCGTATTGTTCGATTTGCAAAAAGAAAGTCTAATTCTCCTAATACTACGGTTAATTGATGCGCAGATACGGATTTTAGAGAAAGATATGAATCTATTGCTAATTCTAACTCTTCGCTATGTTTTTTTATTCTCGATTCATAACTCCGTTCTAATAATTCATCAAGTGTTAGTAGATTCTTGCATCTTAGAATATGTTCTTGACACATACTATTTAGTAAATACAATTTGTACTCTCTTTTGGCACTGTGTTCTATTGGCAAAAGTAATGCTTCCGGTGTATCAGGAATTGCTGCATAAACTGATTCATTAAATCTTTTATTAAAATTGTTATTATCTATTTCGCCAAGACAATTCTGGATAAGTTCAAAAGGTTCATTTAGCAAAAAAGGATATGTTCCCATAAAAGAAATTAAAATATCACTTGCAGCAAAGAATAGTTTTTCTAATGCTTTTTTTCGTTCGCTCTGATACTCTTTAATTGAAATTAGGAAAGTAACAAACGAACTTGTAAAACATCCTCCGGAAATAACTAAACCAGCTTCTTTTATATTGGATAATAAAGAATTATTAGTTGATATCCCAATAAATCTATATAGTTGAAGCTGTAAAAATATAAAAACAAGAAAAGAGACTATCCCAATTATTCCCGAAATTATGATTGCGAATTTTTTACTACTCAAGACAAGCGCCCCTTAATTTTAGTTTTTTAATGGAAAATCACCCAAAATACTTCTCCGTTATCTCATCCGTAACCACTTTCATTTTCTGGCGGTTCTCCTGCACAAGTGTGTTCAGCTCGTCGTCAATAGGCTTCTGCTGTTCACGGTAATCGCTGACGGATTCCCTGATAACGGCGGCGCATTTTTCCTGCTCCTTCTCAAACTGATGCATATCAGATTCTTCAATGCGCATAAGCGTCAATTTGCGCTTTAGCTGTCGGACGTAGGCATTGTAGCTGTCGATCAAGTTGCGGTAAACGTCCTGCTTGCGGGTTTCGCGCAGGTTCCGGTTGTACTCCAAAAGCTTAACGTGCTGACATTCCTCGCGTCCGCAGTAGATTCTATCGGAGGTGTGGAAATACTTCCGTCCGCAGTTTACGCAGCGATATAGATTGATATTGCTGTTTTGTATTTTTCTTGAAAAGAAATATACAAACGGGTCAAAGCTGTCGTTCAAGCCCATATACACACGATCATCGCCGCCCTCAACGGTAGCAATAATTTCTGACTTTGCTGTCATGGTTTGCTCGATTTCGCACTCAAAATCTTTCTCAATGTATAATGCTAATCTGTCTACAGCTTCCTTCAATGCCTTAACCTTATTCGTTAGGGCTTTTTTTGCCCTTTTGATATTGGTGTTAAAAATAGCCGTAACAATGATAACAGGATCCCACGACAACAGTCTGTCCCTTTGCGCCCAATTTCTGCCATCTCCTTCTCACAGGCAGGATATTTTTGTTTTCCGAAATCCAAGTAATACTGTAATCTCTCGCAAATAGTTCGCAAATCGGAGAAAAAAGACCGATTCATTTCTTCTGTCATGGTTAGTACATCATCAAAGCTAATAGTCGATCGTTGCTCAGATTCACCTATCATACTGCCATTTCTGTCGATCGGATAATGAATAAACCGTATTTGTTTGTTAGTGCGGTCAATATAGAAAAAAATTTTTTTCATCCTAAAAATTCTCCTTCCTTGATTCTAAATTATCTGAACTTATGTTAAGAGTATATCATATTATCTTAAAGATGTCAACGCAGTAATTATAACTAGTACGTTTATTATCGTATAACGCAATTATACGTATTGACAAGTATTACTGCGTATGATAATATAATTATACCGATTCACGCAGCAAGTTTAGAAAAGACAGAGTTCAATCGTGAAAAGACTGCTTTTGATGAGTAACTATCAGTTAACTGGAGGTGCTAAACAATCATTTGTAGTATTGATTCTTGGCAGAGGGACTGTTTCAGCTTCGCTGATGATTTTACTGTTTTGTTAGTGAAATTCTTTCTTCTGCTTGGGTTCACAGACCAAGAGCATCGGTTTTTCAGGTGATTTATCTGAACCCGCTGTACTTTATTTTTCGGATAGCGAGGTACGCCATTGGCAAGCCAATGACACCTCGTTGGTGGCGACCCCCAATCCCCCAAGAAAGGAGGCGAAAGCCATTTGAAAAGAACACGGTCACATCAGGTGTCGTTTCGCCTGTCCGATAAAGAATACGCGCTGCTTCAAGAGAAGCTTGCAGCGAGCGGACTGTCGCTGACCGAATTCTTTATCAAACCCATCAGGGAGGAAAAAATAATTATTATCAGTGATTTTCTTCCCCTGCTGGGAGAATTGAAACGGCAGGGTGTGAATCTCAATCAGCTCGCACGAAGGGCAAATCAATTCTCTCCTGTGAGTGAGTATGAGATAATGAATACCCTGCAACAATGTCAGAATACATATCGACAGCTCTATGAGCTGTCGGAGCAGTTAGGAGCGTGAGGACATGCCCTTATTCAAAGGCTGTGGCTGCAAAGGCAAGCCCGCGAAAGCAATCGACTACATCACCGATAAAAAGAAAGCTGCCATCGTAACCTCATACGCACTCGATGATCACCGCGACTATGCCAGGCAATTTACAGAAACAGCAAGATTGTTTGGCAAGGCGAAGAAGTTTGACAGCAGGAAGTATTATCACTTCAAGCACAGCTTTGACCCGAAGGATAACATTACTCCCGAAGAAGCGCACCGATTAACTGAGGAGTTGGCGCAGCAGGCGTTTCCAGACAACGAGTATATCATTGCCACGCACACGGACAAGCATCACATTCATTGTCACATCATCGTGAACAGCGTGTCGTTCGTCAGCGGGAAGATGCTGCATTACAGCAACGATGAATACGGCAAGCTGAAAGACCTTTCCAACGAGATTGCCGCGAAATACGGTTATTCTACTCTTGATTTCAGAAAGCCGTCGGCTGATCGAATCAAGAGCGCTGAAAAACAAATCGTTATGAAAGGCGGCACATCTTGGAAGGAAGAGCTGCGCGAGGTTATTGCAGAAGCAAAGCAGCTTTGTAACGATATGGAGAGCTTTGAAAATCATCTCAACAAATACGGCGTGACGATTGCTCGCAACACAGCAAAAACAATCAGCTATTTACACCCAAATAAAAAGAAGCCCATCCGAGGGAGCAAGCTCGGAAAGGCTTATACGAAGGAGGCGATAATTAATGAGTTTGCAAAATATGGAAACAGGACAGACAGCACAACCGAGAGAACAGCTGAATCAGATGGTCGGCGTCCGGGAGTCTCAGTTGGAGAACGCATTGCTCAAGCAAACATTAACCGAATACGAGCAGCAGTTAGCGCAAATGCAGAGCAATCAAAACAGCTTCATTCAGATACAGAGCGAGAAAACCGACGACTTGATAAAAACCGTAGCAGGACTGGTCACAGCCAATCAGCTTCTCGCTCAAAACCTCGAAAGAGAGTTAAATAAGATGGCGCAGCGACTTGCCGAACCGTTTAGCGAAAGCTACCGTAGAGTGATTGCGAGGACAGAAGCTTCCGAGAAGCAGTTATCCAAGCAAACAGAGAAGTATATCCAAAACATTGATTCTCTGATTTCTCAGACCGAAGAACGCAAAAACAGATTCTTCACATTCAACCGAATCAAAAGCATTGTCTTTTGGTCGGGCTGGTTTTCTACGATCATACTTTTGTTAATGGAGGTACTCAGAACGTTGATAATGAAATGAAACCTACACAACCGTTCTATAAAATGCCGAAAGTGCTTTTTACAGATAAATACAGTAAGCTTTCCAATGACGCTAAGATTTTATATATGATGTTATTAGACAGAAAATCATTATCAGAGAAAAATGATTTTAACGATGAAAACGGCAACACCGTTGTCCTGTTTTCAAATTTAGAAGTATGCCGAAGCATCGGGTGCGGACACGATAAAGCAACTGCGATGTTTCGGGAGTTGGAAAAGTATAAACTCATACACAGGCGCAGACAAGGAAAAGGTAAGCCTGATTTAATTTATGTGAGTAATGAAGAATGCGAAAAATCCGCAGACTGGAATGCGGAAAAATCGCACACATGCACGCGGAAATTCCGCGCGGACGAGTGCGGAAAAACCGCACGTATTAAGATTGAGAATAATAAGATTGAGAGAAGTCATATCTATCAATCTATTAATTATCATTTTGCCGAATCACAAATCAAAGACCAAATCGAATATGATATTTTGACAGAGAGATACAGCGAAGGCGTTGTTTCCGAAATCGTCAGCCTTCTGTCCGAATCATTATGCTCGGACGAAGAAACTATACGCATTGGTCAAAGGAGTGTTTCGAGGAGCACATTTAATCAACGACTATCCTTATTGACTGCTGAACATATCGAATACGTTATTGAAAAGTTGGAGAAATCACAAAACAAAATTCACAATATGCGAGCATATATGCTGACGATGTTATACAACGCTATAGATACAATGGACACAGAAGGCATATATGGCAATTAAGAAAGGTTATTATGGAAGAAAATGATAGATTAATAGACACAAAAGAAGTGGCGAGGGTGCTCGGCTGCAGCCTTCCCACAGCAAGACGAATCATGCAGCGCGAGGACTTTCCGCTTATCAGAGTTGGTAAGAATATGAAGGTCAGCCCGGAAGCCCTCAAAGAATGGACGAAAAACAGGCGAATTTAATCTCGCTGCCGTATTGACACACAAGAAATCCACGAGTACAATAGAGTAAAGGATTTCTTGAGTGCTTACGGTCGGAAAGGATTAATATGAAAAAGGCCATCACCAAGAATAAGAAGCGCAGGCCGAAAGGCAGCGGATCCATCTACTACGTAGCAAGCCGTAAACGCTACGCCGGACAGATTCAGGTTGATTTGGGCAAAGGCAAAACGAAAACCAAGACTGTCTACGGCAAGACAAAAACCGAGGTTTCGGATAAGTTAAAGGACATCGAGAGACAATCCATTCGCGGCGAGTACATAGAAAAGGATAAAACTGTCTTTTATGATTTTGCGGAAAAGCTATTTAACGAGCAGCTTGCCCTCAACGAAGTCAGGCAATCAAGCTATGATCGCAAGATGGCTACGCTAAAAATGCTCTCGGATATCACCGACTATGAGATTCAGGATATGACGGAGGACATCATCAAGCAATTCTTTATGAATAAGCTATACTACTCTCAGTCGTCTATCAACAAGATGTACCAGCTGTTATCATTTGTATTTAATAGAGCAATCAGCAAGAGAATCATCTTGGATAGTCCTATGCGCGACATAAAATGTCCTAAATCCAAGCAACAGAAAATACCTGTCAGAGCATTGACGATTGAGGAACAGACAAAGCTTCTTGACGTTCTCAAGACAAAGGATATTCTTTACGGAGACATCATGCTGCTTTCGATGTTCACAGGTATTAGAATCGGTGAATGTTGTGCGCTGAAGGTGGAGGATATTGACCTCAAACGAAAGACGATTCACATTAACAAGACAATATCTCGCGGCGAACTTGGCGAAACGATAATCAACCCGCCAAAGACAGAATCGGGTATCAGAACGTTGAACGTGAACGACGATGTTGTAAATTTTCTAAAAGAGGTCATTGGTGACAAGAAAAGCGGTTTGCTTTTCAAATCCACCAACAACCATCTTCTAACGACCAATCAGGTGAACTACCCTTACTCAAAAGTGATGAAGGATTATCACATCATTGATAATTCAGTTTTTGGCAAGGTCGATTTACACTCACTACGTCATACTTACGCAACAAGGTGCATTGAATCGGGAATGCCTGCAAAGATCTTGCAGAAGATATTAGGGCACTCGGATATTTCGATTACGCTGAACATTTATTGTTCTGTATTCGAAAAATACCGCAAAGAACATCTCGCTGTAGCAGACGAATATATGAGGTTAAACAACCTCGCAATCGCCTAAAATTGAAAATAGACTGTCAAATAAACAGTCAATGATAAAATTTTTAGGCTATACGCCGTTTTTCAAGGTCATCCCGACCAATATTAAAGAGTGGCTTAAGGGTCACTCTTTTTATTTTTATTTTATACAGCTAAAGACATATAGACGCACATACTATGATGCCTGCCCCATACAAAAAGCCGCCCCGATCGGAGCGGCTTATATTTTTGATTATTTAGAATCTTCCGTGCTTTCAGCCAGCATTTTCTTTGTTCTTGCAAGGATCATAATGTAAAGCACATACTGGGTGATGTTGAGGATAAGCGCTATTACCGAGAATACGGCTATGATCGCTCTGGCTGATGAGCTGTTGATAAAGATACTGCAGAATTTTGAAATCAGCGCAACGATGGCGATCCAAAGAATAACTCTGAATAGCGTTCCGCATTTTTCGACGATCGCGTTGTTTTCGTATTGAGACGCTAAACTGCTGATACCGAGGATCATAAACAGCGAACCGATAATATCCAAAACCAAAGCGACAGTTTCGCATATATTATAAACGATGGTGTTAGTTGTGATGAAGCACTGGGCAATAGCTGTCAGGAGCATACCCGCAAGGGTCAGGTAAATGACGATTTTGAAAAAGCCCTCGTCCTTTGACGCCTGGATAACACCGACAAGCTGAAAAATAAACGCGATAAACATCAGCACCAATCCGCCGATACCAAAGGCCAAAACGCCTATCGCGGGTGCGACGGCTACGGTTTCACTTCCGACGCTTTCCGCTTCAATAAACAATATCGCGAGGATCGAGGCGACCCCCGACGCTACCGTAGCTATCAGAGAAACGATCTCGGAAGTAAAGATTTTATTGATTCCTTTTGCTGCATTTGGAAATCTCATTTTTTCTCTCCTTGATTTTTATTGCAAAGCCTTGATGACTGCATATAAAATTATACCATTTTGGGGTTTGTTGTCAAGATATAATAATACACGATCCCCCCAAAAGTATAAATCAAAACCACCGGCGGGCTCCCAAACGGGCAGCGCGCCGGTGTGTTGTTTATTAATAATTTTCAAAGACAACTGTTGCGGTTACTCCAGATATGAATCTATGATGACCTGAGCCGCGAGCCTTTTTGTTATGCCCGCGTCCATTGCCGACTTTTCCAAATATTTATGGGCATCGGCCTCGCTGTAGCCCTCGTGGTCTATCAACAGCCACTTTGCCTTGTTTACTATACGTATCTCATCAAGCTTGTTTTCGGCTTTGTCTGCCTTCTTTTCTACATTGCGCAGGCGTTCGCGCGCGCAGATCAGGAACGAAAGCGCTTGTGATACTAAATTTTTAGAAGTTGGTTTATGAACCGCGAACACTCCCTGAACCGATACCTTTGCGTAGATCTCCTCATAAACATCGTTCGAGGCGAAAATCGCGGCAACGGTTCCGTTGTTGCGGCTCGCGTCTATGCACAGGCGTGAGCCGAACTCATCACTCAAAGGGGCGTTGACGATTATTATATCATACGGTTTTTCGAGCATCTTACAACGTGCGTCTGACGCGCTGTGAGATTTATCCCGCAGATAAAGGTCGCCTTTAAGGAGAGTGCTGAGTTCATTAATAAATTTGTCTCCGGTCGAGACTAACAGGACCCTGTATTGATGTTCCGCTAAACTCAATGTCCGCTCTCCTTTCTCTTTATTGTTTCAGCTGTTTATTGTTTGCAGTAGAGTCGGGTAACGGACGATGGAATGAACTGCCTGATAAGCTCAGATTTTTCCGCTTCCGCAGATGCCTGCTCAAGGCTGTCGGGGAGTTTATCGGTTTTTTCGCTCTGTGCCGGCGAGATAATCTCGTCTGTCGGCTGCGGCAGCGTCCTTTTGTTTTCTATTCCGTCCAGGATCGCGTATATCATAAGCGTGTACGCGAGGTACGGATTTGCCTCGGGATCGGGAGAGCGCAGCTGCGCGCAACGCGTTCCGTTCTCGGTTATCCGTGAGAACACCAGCTGTGCGCGGTTGTTCTCGGACCATGTGATATATTTGGGAGCCTTGTGCTGACCGAATCTTTCAAATGACTCGGGGGTCGGGTTCAGAAAAACGGTCATTCCGGCTATATTGTGCAGTATTCCCGCTATGGCGAGGTCGGTGACGTCTTCGCCCGATTTCGACTTGGTCGATACGGTTATATGGAGCGCGGAGCCGGTTTTGTCCTTTATCGGCTTAGGAGAAAAGTCCGCGTGAAGTCCGTTGCGAGCTGCCAAGGTGCGCACAACGCTGAGGAAGGTCACGGTATTATCCGCGGCGGTCACGGGATCGTCGTAACGGAAGTCGATCTCGTTTTGTCCGGGACCCGCCTCGTGGTGAGAGCTCTCGGGCTTTATTCCCATTTGCTCAAGGGTCAGGCAGATCTCGCGGCGCACGTTCTCTCCTTTGTCAAGAGGAGCTATATCCATATATCCGGCTTTGTCGTAAGGGATTCCGGTGCTGTCTCCGTTATCGTCAGTCTTAAAGAGGTAAAACTGCATCTCTGACTTAAAGTGGAAGCGGTAGCCCTTTGACTGCGCATATCTTACCGCCTTGCGGAGCAGATAGCGCGTGTCTGCGTCAACAGGAGCGCCGTCGGCGTCGGTCAGCGTGCAAAACATACGGACGACCTTGCCGTGCTCGGGTCTCCACGGAAGCACTGAGATCGTATCTGTCTCGGGATGAAGCCAAATGTCTTTTCCGTAGTCTCCGCCGAAGCCGAGGATATAGGAAGCGTCTATCCCTATCCCCTTTTCAAACGCCCTGGGCAATTCGCCGGGCTGGATAGAGATATTCTTTTGGACACCGTAGATATCGCAGAATGTCAAACGAATGAATTTTACATCTTCTTCTTCGATGTATGCCATCAATTCCTGTTCGGACCTATTCATTTTTCTGCCTCGTTTCTTTATATATTGGTTGAAAACGCTCACTTAAAACTCAGTCTTAGCGAACACTTTTATTACGTTAAAAACTCTACCATATAAACCGGTCTTTGTCAATCCTAACGCTTGGATAAACGCTGTTATATTTATATTTTTTTACACGTTTTTTTACAAATTTATCAACAGCGCTTGTGCATTTGACAGCTTTTGATTATTCATAATTACAAAAACACCGGTTGGATTTTGCTTGATTAATTGTATAATTTACAAGAACACATAAATGCCCTTGCAAAACATATTGACAAATGATTAACAAAGCGTTATAGTTATAATAGTGCTAACGACAGCAATGGTGTTGACGGTTTTGAGCCGCCGACGCCCTTTTTGTTTTTCAGAGTATAGTATCAGTAATAAACTCGAAAAGGAGAAAATATATGTGCGGAATTGTTGGATATGTCGGTCACCGCGACTGTACCGATGTGCTGGTCTCTGCGCTGACCAAGCTTGAATACCGCGGTTATGACTCGGCAGGTATCGCCGTATTTGAAAAAGGAAAAATCGAGGTCGCCAAAACCAAGGGCAGGCTCTCGGATTTGGTAACTAAAATGGAGCATGATGGCAAGCCTATGGGTCACGCGGGTATAGGTCACACCCGCTGGGCGACGCACGGCGAGCCGTCGGATATTAACTCTCACCCCCACTCGGGCAGGCGCGTGACAATCGTTCACAACGGAATAATCGAAAACTACAAGCAGCTAAAGCAGTTTTTGATAGACAACGAGCGCAACGAGTTTT
This sequence comes from uncultured Ruminococcus sp., assembly GCA_902798605.1. The sequence goes on from CADBXH010000007.1 coordinate 11,127, forward strand.
TGTCGGACACCGACACCGAGGTAGTCGCGCAGCTTCTTGATTTTTACTACGACGGCAACCCGATCCGCTGTATCAGGAAGGTGCTTCACGAGTTGCGCGGTTCGTTCGCGCTGGGCATAGTCTTTGCCGACCGCCCCGAGACCGTATACGCCGTTCGGTGTGAGAGTCCGCTTATAGTCGCTCAGGGACAGGGCGAGGTGTTTATCGCGTCCGACGTTCCGGCGGTCATAAAATACACCAAGGATTACTATCTGCTTGAACAGGGCGAGATTGCAGTCCTTAAAAACGGCGCGGTACAGTTTTGCTCGCTCCACGGCAGAATGCTTGAAAAAGAGCTCCACACCGCCGACTGGGATGAGGACAGCGCCGAAAAGGGCGGCTATCCGCACTATATGCTCAAGGAGATTCACGAGCAGCCTACCGCTGTCAAGACAACGATCACCCCGAGGATAGAGGACGGGCTTCCGAACCTTAGCGAGTGCGGTATCACCCCCGAAACGCTCAGAGAATTCAAAAATATATTCATCGTAGCCTGCGGAACCGCGATGCACGCGGGAATGGTGGGTAAATATGTTATAGAAAAGCAGGCGCGCGTATCGGTCACCGTTGATATAGCGAGCGAATTCCGCTACCGCGACCCGCTGCTCACACCAAAGGACTTGGTAATTATCATCAGCCAGTCGGGCGAGACAGCCGACTCTAAGGCTGTGCTCAACCTCGCAAAGCAGATGGGCGCCAAAACGCTGGCGATCGTCAACGTAAAGGGTAGCTCGATCGCGAGAGAAGCGGATATGGTCATCTACACCCACGCGGGTCCCGAGATCGCCGTAGCTTCGACAAAGGCGTATATGGTACAGCTCAGCGTTATGTACCTGCTCGCGTTTGAAATGGCGTACGCAAGGGGCTTGATAAATAAAAAGGAATGTGCCCGGCTCACATCCGAGCTTGTAAAAATGCCGGAGATAATCGAAGAAACTATCGAAAGCGTAGTCGATATGTGCCAGTATGTTTCGACCAAGCTCATCACCGCCGACAGCCTGCTGTACATCGGCCGCGGGCTGGACTACGCGCTCTCGATGGAGGGCTCATTAAAGCTAAAGGAGATCAGCTATATCCACTCCGAAAGCTACGCCGCAGGCGAGCTGAAGCACGGCACTATCTCGCTTATCACCGAGGGTATGCCCGTTATCGCGGTTGCCACTCAGAACTCGATACTTGAAAAAACCGTTTCTAATATCAAGGAGGTCAAGGCGCGCGGAGCGATGACGATAGTTATCTGCGACGAGGACGCCGATATTGGAATTGACGCGGCGGATTATCTTATCCGTATCCCAAAGATAAACGAAATGCTTATGCCGATGGTCGCGACGCTTCCTATGCAGCTTTTGGCGTACTACACCTCGGTCAATAAGGGTAACGATGTAGATAAACCGAGGAATCTCGCGAAATCCGTAACGGTAGAATGATAAAAACGCAGTTTTTTTGTAAAAATTCGTTAAACTATTGACAAACTCAAGTTTTTAGCGTATAATGCATAATGTTAAGGCGAAGGTGTCTTGGGCAAATAGAACCAAGGTGTCTTTGCCTTTATTGCGTTTTTTGCAGTTCGGTGATTTTATATTGCCGATAAACACACGAGCCGCTGTTATGGCGGCGAGGAGTAATCTAATTTTTGGAGGAAAATGTTATGTCTTATGTTGATGAAGTACTTGCAAAAGTAAAAGAGAAAAACGCTTCTGAGCCTGAATTTTTGCAGGCGGTTGAAGAAGTACTCGATTCTCTCCGTCCCGCTATCGCGGCTAACGAGGAGAAGTACAAAAAGCTCGCTCTGTTAGAGCGTATCTGTGAGCCCGAGCGTCAGGTAAAGTTCCGCGTTCCGTGGGTTGACGATAACGGTCAGGTTCACGTAAACACAGGTTACCGCGTACAGTTCAATTCGGCTATCGGTCCCTACAAGGGCGGTATCCGTCTGCACCCGTCGGTATATATCGGAATCATCAAGTTCCTCGGCTTTGAGCAGATCTTCAAGAACTCCCTTACAGGTCTTCCCATCGGCGGCGGCAAGGGCGGCTGCGACTTTGACCCCAAGGGCAAGAGCGACAACGAGATCATGAGATTTTGTCAGAGCTTTATGACAGAGCTTTGCCGTCACATCGGCGCTGACACAGACGTTCCCGCAGGCGACATCGGTACAGGTGCTCGTGAGATCGGCTTTATGTTCGGTCAGTACAAGAGGATCCGCAACCTTTACGAGGGCGTTCTCACAGGTAAGGGACTCAGCTTCGGCGGTTCACTTGCTCGTACAGAGGCTACAGGTTATGGTCTTCTTTATCTTACAAACGAAATGCTCAAGTCAAACGGCGTTGATATAGCCGGCAAGACAGTTTGTATTTCAGGCGCGGGCAACGTTGCTATTTATGCGACTCAGAAGGCTCAGCAGCTCGGCGCAAAGGTAGTTACCTGCTCCGATTCAACAGGCTGGATCTATGACGAAGAGGGCATTGATGTTGCTCTCCTCAAGGAAGTTAAGGAAGTTAAGCGTGCACGTCTTGACGCGTATGCTGCTGCTCGTCCCTCGGCTGTTTATCACGACAAGAAGGCTGAAGGCTCTAACGTTTGGGACATCAAGTGCGACATCGCTCTCCCCTGCGCTACTCAGAACGAGCTCGGTATCGAGGACGCTAAGAAGCTGGTTGCAAACGGCGTTACAGCTGTTGCAGAGGGCGCAAATATGCCCACAACTCTTGAGGCTACCGAGTACTTTCAGAGCAACGGCGTGCTCTTTGCTCCCGGTAAGGCTGCAAACGCGGGCGGCGTAGCTTGCTCCGCTCTTGAGATGAGCCAGAACTCTGAGAGACTTTCATGGACATTTGAAGAAGTCGACTCGAAGCTCGAGGGTATTATGGTAAACATCTTCCACAATATTGACGCTGCTGCAAAAAAGTACGGCTTTGAGGGCAACTATGTTGTAGGCGCGAATATCGCCGGATTTGAAAAGGTTGCCGATGCTATGCTGGCTCAGGGTATCGTCTGATTTAACGCTAACCATCAAGCGCGCTCTCCGTTTCGAGGGCGCGTTTTTTAGTGAAAGATGTGCCAAACATACTGTACAAGAGAAGCAGACACGTATTTAACGGGCTGCAACATAGACAAAACGAACTTATTGTGCGAAAGGAAAGGCATTATGACGAAATATATTTTTGTAACCGGCGGCGTTGTGTCGGGGCTCGGCAAGGGTATCACCGCGGCGTCACTCGGACGGCTGTTAAAGGCGAGGGGCTTAAAGGTCGCCGCCCAAAAGCTTGACCCGTATATCAACGTTGACCCGGGCACAATGAGCCCGTATCAGCACGGCGAGGTATACGTCACCGAGGACGGAGCCGAGACCGACCTTGACCTCGGGCACTACGAAAGATTTATTGACGAGGATCTGAATAAATACTCAAACCTGACAACGGGCAAGGTTTATTCCAATGTGCTCGCGAAGGAACGCAGAGGCGAATACCTCGGAAAGACCGTTCAGGTCATCCCTCACGTTACCGATGAGATCAAGCGGTTCATTTATTCCGTCGGCAAAAAGACCGACGCGGATGTCGTCATAACAGAGATCGGCGGTACGATCGGCGATATTGAGAGCCAGCCGTTTATTGAGGCTATCCGCCAGGTCGGCCACGAGGTCGGACAGGATAACCGCCTGTATATCCACGTCACGCTTGTGCCGTATCTAAAGGCGTCGGGCGAGCACAAGAGCAAGCCGACCCAGCACAGCGTTAAGGAATTGCAGGGCTTGGGCGTATCGCCCGACATCATAATCCTGCGCACCGACGAGCCGATCACCGACCACACGATATTCGACAAGGTCGCGGGCTTTTGTAACGTATGGCCGGACTGCGTTATTGAGAACTTAACGCTCCCCGTTTTATACGAAGCTCCGCTTATGCTCGAAAAAGCTCACCTTTCCGACATAGTTTGCCGCGAGCTGAATCTGAAATCGCACAAGCCCGATCTGACCGATTGGGAACATATGGTACAGCGTATAAAAACGCGCGAAAAAACCGTAAAGATAGGTCTTATCGGAAAATATGTAGAACTGCACGACGCGTATCTTTCCGTTGCCGAGGCGCTCCGCCACGCGGGCTATTATCTCGACTCCGATGTAAAAATAGAATGGATAGATTCGGAGAAGATCACAGCAGAAAATGTGAATGAAAAATTAGGGGGATTAAACGGAATAATAGTCCCGGGCGGCTTCGGCCAGAGAGGTATCGAGGGTATGATCCTCAGCGCGCAGTACGCAAGAGAAAACAAGATGCCGTATTTCGGTATTTGCCTGGGAATGCAGATAGCAGTTATTGAATTCGCGCGGAATGTCGCGGGCATCAAAAACGCTCATTCGGGCGAGTTCGCGCGCGATGTTGAAAAGGTGATCGATTACCTTCCCGATCAGAACGACAAAACCGACAAGGGCGGAACGCTCAGGCTCGGCGCTTATCCCTGCGTTTTGCAGGATGACACCAAAATCAAAGCTGCCTACGGCAAGACAAATATAAGCGAGCGTCACCGCCACCGCTATGAATTCAATAACGAGTACCGCGAGGTATTGCAGGAGGCGGGCTTGACGCTTTCGGGTCTGTCACCGGACAACAACCTGGTGGAGACGGTTGAGATAAACGACCGCGATTTTTACATCGGCGTGCAGTATCATCCGGAATTCAAGTCAAGACCAAACAAACCGCATCCGCTGTTTTCGGCATTTATCAAGGCAGCGTTAAAGGAGTAAAACAATGAAGATAAACCGTAATTTTGATAGCTTAGTACCGAACTATTTGTTTGCCGATGTGGCGCGCAAAACAAATGAATTCGCCGCCGCTCATCCCGAAAAAGAGATAATCAAGCTGGGTATCGGCGATGTGACCCTGCCGCTTGCCCCTATCGTCGTCGCGGCGATGAAAAAGGGCTGCGAGGATCTGCAGTTCAAGGAGACCTTTAAGGGCTATCCCGAATATGAGGGCTACGACTTTGTGCGCGAGGCAGTCGCTTCTTACTACAAGAGCTACGGCGTGACCGTTCAGCCCGATGAGATCTTTATCTCTGACGGAGCAAAGTCCGACTGCGGCAACCTGCCCGACATTTTTTCAAAGGACAACACCGTGCTCGTCACCGACCCGGTCTATCCTGTCTACGTCGACGCGAACATTATGGCAGGCAGAAAGATAGTCTACGCTGCATCCACCAAAGAAAACAACTTCCTCGCAATGCCGGACGAAAACGTCAAGACGGACATCATCTATCTCTGTTCGCCAAACAACCCCACGGGCGCGGCGTACAGCGCTGAACAGCTCAAGATCTGGGTCGATTACGCGCTTAAAAACGACGCGGTCATCCTCTACGACGCGGCATACGAGGCGTTTATCGAGGACGACAGTCCCCGCTCTATCTTCGCTGTAGAGGGCGCGCGAGAATGTGCGATAGAGCTCTGCTCGCTCTCAAAAACTGCGGGCTTCACCGGCACACGCTGCGGCTATACCGTTATTCCAAAGGAGCTCAAGCGTGACGGACACAATCTTCACGACCTTTGGTACCGCCGCCAGGCGACCAAGTTCAACGGCGTTTCGTGGCCTGTTCAGTGCGCCGCTGCGGAGGTGTTCAGCAAGGAAGGTCTGAACCAGATCAGAGAGAATTTAGAGTACTATAAAACAAACGCCAAAATCATTTCAAGCGCCCTTGATGAGCTGGGCATCTACTACACCGGCGGCAAAAATTCTCCGTATATCTGGCTGCAGTGCCCGAACGGTATGGGCAGCTGGGAATTCTTTGACTATCTGCTTGAGAACGCAGCGGTAGTCGGCACCCCCGGCGAGGGCTTTGGCGAAAACGGAAAAGGCTACTTCCGCCTGACTTCGTTCGGTTCATTCGAGAACACCTCGAAAGCAGTTGAACGCATCAAAGGCATATTATGATATGATCACACGAAAATCCCCTGACGCGCAATACGTCAGGGGTTATTTTTGTATAACAAAAAGGGACGGCAAAACCGTCCCTTGATTTGTTTAGTTAATGCATTAGGCCATTATTATATTAATAATCTCTTCTCTTTCTTGCAAGGAAGATGATGCCTGCTGCTGCGAGCATTACACCGCCAAATACGAAGAAGATTGTTGTCTCCTGACCGGATGTAACTGAGCTTGAGCCCGAGCTGCCGCCCGATGAGCTGCCGCCTGCTGAGCTGCCGCCGCCTGAAGAGTCGCTGCCGCCTGCTGAGCCGCCGCTTGAAGAACCGTCACCTGATGAACTATCTGATGAACCGTCTCCGCCGCCTGCTGCCGAGCTGCCGGGAGTAGCCTTAGACGCTGACTTTGTCCACTTAACCTTGCCTTCTTTGCCGGCTTCCTTGATAGCCTTCTCAATGTCGTCCTGACTAAGGCCGAGAGCCTTAGCTGTAGCGTCAAGAGTCTGCTGCTCGTCTTTGCCGTTGAACTTGATAGCGTTTGAAAGACCGTCTTTACCGTCTGACTTAATGAACTGAACGAGCATGCTGTAAGGTGTGTCGCCGTCCCAGTAAGCTTCACCGATTACGTTACCGATAGATGTGATGCATACCGGAGGTCCGAGCTTCTTAGCATCCTTGCCCTGCCAGTGAACAACATAGCTCTTCTTGTTAGAGTCAACGTTGTTTTCTACCTGATCACCTGTAAGAGCAGCAGTATCACCGATGCAAGATGAATCCATGATAAGATCACATGTCTGAGCGTTCCAGTCAGCTGTAAAGATCACGCCGTACTGCTTGCCGCTCTTGAGCTCGATGCCTGCCTTGTCAAGGTCGAATGACCAGACGTCGCCGCCTGTGTTTGTCATATTGCCCTTCTTTGAACCCCAAGTGATGAGCTTGTCACCACCGTGCTCGTAGATGTAGCAAGTGATTGTCTTAAATGATTTCCAAAGGCTTTTGTCAGCCTTGAAATTGATGGCCTTGCCGCCAACACCTGCGCTGCCGCTGTCATCTGCACCTACAGAATCGTCGCCTGAACCGGCAGCGATAGCTGCGGAATCATCAGAGTTTGCGCCAACTGCACTGCCGTCATCTGCCGCGTGAACAGCAATAGCAGCCATACCTGCAATCATCATTACAACGACTACAATGCTAACTATCTTTTTGAACATTTTTTAATCTCCTCCTAAAATTGTTCCTTTATCCGAGAAAAGATAATATCTCAGTAATATCATTATACAATAAAGATGACAAAACTTCAATACTTTTAAAAAATTTTTGTCCGTTTTCTTGCACAAGAATAATTTATTTAATTTGGTTGTTTTACACAACTAAGTGAAAAAACAATGGTCTTTCTTGAAAAAAATGGAAAACGGTTATCTCAGCATACCCAAAACGGTGTCTTTTACCGTCTTTAAGGCATCGTCGATCTTGCTTATGTCCTTGGCTCCCGCCATTGCCATATCGGGCTTTCCGCCGCCGTTGCCGCCTGCAGCCTGAGCCACAGCCTTGACGATCTTGCCCGCCATAGCTCCCTTGACGATAGCCTCTTTGCCGCACGCCGCAGCAAAGGTGACCTTGTTGTCCGTTGCCGAAGCGATAACCACTACTGTTCTGGGGTCTTTTTCCCTTGCGCTTTGGCACATATCGCGGAGCAGATCAGCGTCAACGCCCTTAACGTTTGCTGTCAAGATCTTCACACCGTTTTCTTCAACAGCGTTGTCAAACAGTCCGCTGAGCTGATACGCGGCAAGCTGTGCGTTTAGGTCTTCGATGATCCTCTGCTGACCCTTTATGACCTCCTGAATCTTGCGCGCGCCCTCTATAAGAGCCTTGGGATTGGCGATCTTCATAGCGGTCGCGGTTCCCATAATAAGCGCGTTTGCCTTGTCGATGTAGTCGAGAAGTCCGTTGCCCGTGAGAGCCTCTATCCTTCTTACGCCCGCGGCTACCGAGCCCTCCTGACGGATCCTGAACAGTCCGAGGTTAGCCGTATTCTTAACGTGGGTACCGCCGCAGAACTCTACCGAGAAGTCGCCCGCGCTGACTACGCGGACAACGTCGCCGTATTTTTCGCCGAACAGAGCGGTCGCGCCGAGCTTTTTGGCTTCTTCTATCGGCATTTCGCGGGTAACCACGTCGATAGCCTCAAAAATCTTATCGTTAACAAGCTGCTGGACGTCGAGCATCTCCTTGGCTGTCATCGCCTCAAAATGGGTGAAGTCAAAGCGGAGATATGAATCCGTAACAAGCTGACCTGCCTGCTGGACATGGTTGCCGAGCACCTCGCGCAGCGCGCTCTGCAAAAGGTGAGCCGCTGTGTGGTTGCGCATAATGTCCTCGCGCCTCTTTTTGTCGACCTCGGCGGTGACCGTCTGACCGGTCGTGATACCGCCGCCGCTAATGAGGCAGGAGTGGATAAAGATGTTGCCCGATGTGTCCTTTGTTGTGTTGTCGACCTCTATATCAACGCCGTCGGCGGTGATAGTACCTGTGTCGCCGACCTGTCCGCCGCTCTCGGCGTAGAACGGAGTTTTGTTGAGCACTATCGCTACGCTCTCGCCCTCGCCGGCGGCTTCTGCGATCTCGCCGTTTTTGATGATAGCCAATATCTCCGCCTCACAGCTGAGGTCGGTGTAGCCGATGAACTCCGTATCGGCGATATTAGAAAGGTCGGTGGAGTCGCTTATCCAAGCGTCGGCACCCGCGTTCTTGCGGGCGTTGCGGGAACGCTTTTTCTGCTCCTTTAGGAGCTCCTGAAAGCGTTCTACGTCTACCTTTATTCCCTTTTCCTTGAGGATCTCCCTCGTGAGGTCGATCGGGAAGCCGTAGGTGTCGTTGAGCTTGAACGCGTCCTCGCCGCTGATCGTTTTGATCTCGTTGTTCTCCATTATACCCTGGAGCATCTTGAAGCCCTGATCGATCGTCCTCGAGAAGCTTTCCTCCTCTATACGAACGACCTTTGTAATGAATTCGCGCTTTTCGTCAAGCTCGGGATAAGCCTTGAGGTTCTCGTTGATAACGGTGTCGCAAACCTTGTAGAGGAACGGCTGCTTGTAGCCGATAAGTCTGCCGTGACGCGCGGCGCGCCTCAACAGCCTGCGCAAAACGTAGCCCTTGCCCTCGTTCGAGGGCATTACGCCGTCGCCGATCATAAAGGTGGTGCTGCGGATGTGGTCGGTGATAACGCGCAGCGAAACATCGCTTTTTTCGTCATCGCCGTAGTTTACTCCGGTTATCTCGGAGATATGCTTCATAATATTTTGAACGGTGTCAACAAGGAACAGGTTGTCTACCCCCTGGATAACGCACGCGAGGCGTTCCAGACCCATACCGGTGTCAATATTGGGATGCTCAAGCGGAGTGTAGTTACCCTTGCCGTCGTTTTCAAACTGGGTGAACACGAGGTTCCAGACCTCTACAAAACGGTCGCATTCGCAGCCAACGTGACAGTCGGGGCTGCCGCAGCCCTTGTCCTCGCCGCGGTCAAAGTAGATCTCTGAGCAGGGGCCGCAGGGACCTGAGCCGTGCTCCCAGAAGTTGTCCTCTTTACCGAGGCGAACCATATGGGACGGGTCTACGCCGACTTCCTTTGTCCAGATGTCGTAGGCCTCGTCGTCGTCCTGATATATCGAAACGTAGAGCTTCTCCTTGGGCATTTCGAGAACCTCGGTAAAGAATTCCCAAGCCCACGCGGTAGCTTCTCTCTTGAAATAATCGCCGAAAGAGAAGTTGCCGAGCATCTCAAAGAATGTGCCGTGGCGCGCTGTGATACCTACGCGCTCGATATCGGGCGTGCGGATACATTTTTGGCAGGTGGTAACGCGCTTGCTCGGCGGAGTTATTTCACCCGTAAAGTACTTTTTCATGGGAGCCATACCGCTGTTTATTAGCAGCAGGCTGTTGTCATCCTTTGGAACGAGCGGGAAGCTGGGCAGCCTTAGGCAGCCCTTTGACTCGAAGAACTCGAGGAATTTTTCTCTAAGCTCGTTTAGTCCTGTCCATTGCATTTTGATTACTCCTTAGTGTATAGTTGTATTGTTTTGTGCATTATTTCAAAATAGGATAAAACTCTTCCGTTACATTGTAGGGGCGGACCTATGTGTCCGCCCGCGGATAGGAAAACAATTCTTTCCTAATTATTGATCGGGTCGATAGGAAATGACGTTTCGACGGGCGGACACACGGGTCCGCCCCTACGAAAAGTATTTATTGTTCGTGTTTGCGTCTTATTACCGACCCTGCGGGTACGGGTTTGTCGGATCTCATTGTCAGCACTTCCATCGGGTGGGGTGCGCTGTCAACAAGCTCGCCGTCCGCGTTTGTGAGCGAGATACACTGTATATTGAACGGAATCCCGCTCGGCGGCAAAACATCGAGCGTATCGCCTACGCAGAACTTGTTGCGCTGGGAAATAACCGAAGTATTGTCGTCTATGCTCTTTTCGCAAAACGCCGCGGCGTCATAGCGGCGGATATACCCGCCATTGTCGACCGTCTGGCCGGGCTCATATCCGAAGTAGAAGCCCGTGCTGTATTCGCGGTGGCTGATTTTCTCAAGCTCCTCTTTTATCCATGGCTTGAGCTTGAAGTTTTCGCCCTCGGCAATGTAGTCGTCGACCGCGTGGCGGTAGGCATTCGTCGTCACCGCTACATAGTACGAGGATTTTGCTCTTCCCTCTATTTTGAAGCTCGAAACCCCCGCTTTTACAAGCTCGGGGATGTGCTCGATCATACATAAGTCGCGAGAATTATAGAGGTAGGTTCCGCCGTCGAATTCCTCAACGGGGAAATACTGCCCCTCGCGCTTTTCTTCAAAAAGATGGTACTTCCAGCGGCAGGGCTGGGCGCAGTCGCCGTGGTTTGCGTCTCTGCCGGTAAGATAGCTTGAAATCAAGCATCTGCCGGAGAACGACACGCACATTGCCCCGTGGACAAAGCACTCGATCTCGAGCTCCTTTGGGGTTTTGGCACGGATCTCGGCTATCTCGTCGAGCGGTATTTCCCTCGCCATAACGACCCTTGACGCGCCCAAATTATACAGCGCGTTGGCGGCGGCGTAGTTGGTGACTCCCGCCTGGGTCGAGATATGGAGCGCGACATTAGGCGCGTAGCGCTTTGCCATTTCGAGCACGCCCATATCCGCGATTATCAGCGCGTCGACTCCGCAGTCCTGAGCGTATTCAAGGAACTCGGGGAGCTGCGGCAGCTCGTTGTTTTTCGGCAGGATATTGCAGGTAACGTGGATCTTCTTCCCCATTGAATGGGCAAGGTCGCAGGCTTTTTTGAGGTCATCTCTGTCAAAATTCTTCGGCGACGACCTCATACCGAACATCTTGCCTGCGAGGAATACCGCGTCGGCTCCAAAGCTGAGAGCCGACTGCAGACACTCAAAATCTCCCGCCGGTGATAGTATTTCAGGTTTATTCATCACTCAATATACTCCAGATTAGCCTCGTGCTCTTCATTTGTAGAGGCGTAGTACGCCTTGCCGTTGCTGTCGTGGCAGAAGTAGTAGTAGCTTGTGTCGTACGGTGTGAGCGCCGCCTTGATAGCCTCCATACCGGGGTTGCAGATTGGTCCGGGCGGCAAGCCTTCGTTGTCGTATGTATCGTAGCGGCTCTTGTAGCTCGCGGCTATATCAGCAGGGAGCTTGTCCTTGCTGCGGTAGGGATAGTACTTTGTCGAGTCAAGTCCGAGGTTCGCAACGCCCTCGTCGTCGCCTGCGTCAAGACGGTTGTGCAGGATCGAAGAGATATAGTACATATCGTCAGAGTCCGCCGCCTCAGCCTGGATGATTGACGCGATCGTCATAATTTCGTCAAGGGTGTAGTCTCCGTCGGATTTTTCAAGCATCCTATTGACCGAAATCAGCTTTTCATAGCCGTCAAAAGCCTGCTTCTCGTAGATTCTCTTCTCATAGTTGTTGAGGATCTTGTAGATGATGCTGGCGGGATCCTCGTTTACATAGAACTCGTATTTATCGGGGTACAGGTAGCCCTCCAGCTTATAATAGCGATCCTTTGCGTTGGGAATTGCCTTTAAGAAATCATAGTCGTTATCAAACTTGTTTGAGTTGCACAGCTGCAAAAACTCCGCCTTGTTGCCGAGCGCTCCCTCTTTTTCAAGCTTGTCCGCTATCTCTATGACGTTCATACCCTCGATGATAGTTACCTCGATAGTATCGGTACGGTTTGAGGTACCCTGAAGATTGGTGATTATCGCCTGATAATCCATATTTTTCTTCAGCTTGTAGGTGCCCTGCGAGAATTTATCGTTCTTGGTAACCATTGCATACATTTTAAAATAGTTTGGCTCAGAGATAACACCGCCGTTTTTAAGCGCTGTTGATACCGTATCAATATCAGCGTCCTTTGGGATTTTTACGGTCACCGACGCATCCTCCTTGCGGTTAATGGCAAGCAGGTCGTTCATTCCCGTGATCAAATACGCGGAAAGCGTTGCGGCAATAAGCAAAACCGACACGATCCAAGCGATTCTGAAGATCCTGCGGTTGCGCCTGTTGCGCGCCTTTAACTCGCGTTTTTCTGCCTTTTGTCTCTTTTTAAGAGATTTTTTTGACTCGCGGGCGATTTGATCCTTTACCTCTTCTCCGCTGTATGAGCTGATCTCCTCGGGTTCGGAAGGACTGCCGAACTCCGTTCCGTCGTCGTCATAGTTCTCACGGATATTGAGCTTAAAGTTTTCCGCCTTTTGGCGGCGCTGTTCTTCAAGTCCGTAGTTGTTATTGTCTTTACTCATATACTCATTCCTTTACCGGATTGCGGTTGATGAATCTTTCTGTCAAAAGAATATCAACCGGTTTGTCAAATACTCCCTTAGGGAGGTCTTTTTGTATGCATTTATAATAACAGATACCGACGGTCACTCCGCCGAATTTCTGCAAAAATCTGTCGTAATAGCCCTTGCCGAAGCCTATCCTGTAGCCCTGAAGGTCAAAGCACAGCCCGGGGACTATGCACAAGCCCGAAGAAAAGTCTTCCGCTATCGGGCATTTTTCGGGTACCGGCTCCAAGATACCGAACTTGCCGCGTTCAAGGTCGGAGCGTGAGGTTATGTAATAAAAATCCATCTCTCCGCTCTTTTCGCCGCATTTTGGCACGGCTACACGCTTGCCTGAGCCGAGAGCGTCCTCGATTATCTTTGAGGTGTCGCACTCGATCTCGCTTGAAACAAAGGCAAAAAGCGTGTCGCTGTTTTTGTATTCGTCAAGCCCGAGAAAGCTGTCGGTCAGCTTTTTATCAAGCTCCGCCTTTAGCGCCGATGGCATTGACGAGCGCGTTCGCTTGTACTTTGCCCTGAGCTCGCGCTTGCGGTTTCGGATGTTTATTATAGGCATTGCATATCCTCTATCACCTTGTCGGCGATCTGCTTTGAAAGCGCCTTGCTGACTATTGCGTGGCCGAATTCGATCGCACAGCCCGCGCCCTTTCCTGTGATGACGTTACCGTCAGTCTCAGTGTGAGCGGAGGAACAGTCGGCTCCCTTTAGCTCCTTTTCAAAGCCCGGGAAGCAGGTCGCCTTTTTGCCGTCAAGTATTCCCAAATGACCCAAAATAGACGGTGCGGCACAGATAGCGGCTGTGAGCTTTCCGTTTTCATAGCAGTACTTTACGCATTTGATCACCCTCTCATCCTTTTCGAGGTTAAGGGTCCCTGGCATTCCGCCGGGGAGGATAGCGCCCTCTATCTCTTCATAATCAATATCGTCGGCAGAGACGTCCGACTTTACACAAACGCCGTGCGAGCTGATAACAAACTCACCCGTAACGCCCACGGTCTGTACGCTGAGCTTTGCCCTGCGCATTACGTCGAGGCAGGCGAGAGCCTCGGTCTCTTCAAATCCTTCGGCTAAAAACAAGTAAAACATAGTATTCTCCTCTCGGTCAGTCTAATGTTATTCCAATGTATATGTCGTTTGGCAGGGACTTTGAACTTAACGCCCGTGCCATTCCGTATTTTTCCTTTTTAGAATTATCAAAGAACTCTTCACCGCATTTGCCGAAGATAACAAAGTATTTTGCCTCTGTATTGCTCAGCAAAAGGGATTTTAATTCTTTTATGTTATTATAAATAGTATAGAAAACATTGCAAACGCCGTTTTCCTCTTCAAAAATCGCGAGCGCGTTTTTGCTGTAAACGGTCTTAACGCCGTAGCAGGCGTAGTAGTCGATCGCAAATCGGATATAATTATTATTCCAATAAAGAAAATTATTTTTCTTGAATCCGCTTTGCAAATCTTCAAAATCATATTTGTAGGGGCGGACCTGTGTGTCCACCCGCAAGCCTGACGTTTGTTCACGCATAGGATTTCGATCAAACTCCAAGCTTCGGTTCATCTTCCTCGGGAGCACACATGGGTGCTCCCCTACATTTTCAAGCTGCTCGCGGGTGATCCTCGCCACACTCACTGCGCAGGACGTTCTGTATCCGTGCGCTGAGTAAAAGCGGTAGAGCTCTGCGTTTGCGGGCAGTAAGACCGAAAAGCAGTCTCCCCTGCTTTTGGCGTCGTTTAATGAATATTCTATCAGCGCGCTCATTATTCCGCGTTTTCTGTATTCGGGCAGGGTAGCCGCGCCGCAGAGGTAGTGCGCGTTTTCTCCGCCGAGTTTGCAGTCGATCAGGTACAAAGCCGAGACGATTTTGCCGTCAGCGGTCGCCGCATAGGCGTGATATGTGTTTTTATTTCTTTCAAAGAATAATTCTGCCGCTCCACGGCTGTCCTCAAAGCAGCTGAGCCACAGCTTTTTCAGTTCGCGGATATCGCCGCTTCCGGCTGTTTTGTATTCTACAGTCATTTCGGTATACCGTCGAATCTCTCGTATATTATCTCGGGGTGGTACGAGAGCTTTGATTTTTTCAGCCCCTCGAGCCCCAAGTCCTCCTCGCGGTTGAGGTATTTGTACGAGGTCAGGGCCTTTGCGAACTCGTTGTTTATCACGGCGTAGCTGCCGTCGTAGTCCTTCAGCGCTTTTTCAAAATTAACATCGAAGCAGAGCTTTGATATCTCTGAGCCGAGTGTCATAGCGACCGGCTTTTCGTCGGCGTAGAGCATCATACCGCGCATATTGAACAGCTCGAGCTTATCGAGCGCTTCGCTTATTACGGCGTATTCCGCATGATTTTTATAGTCTATGCCGTTCTCATCGCACCAAAGACGAACTACCGTCAGCGCGTCCCCTGCGTTTTGCATGGTGATTTCCTCCACCCTGCTCTCGGGGAAATTGCGGTAAAACCGTGAGATATGGTTACGCTTTGCGTGAAATTTTTTTCCCGACAGATTCGCGAGGTTCTCGGTAAGATAAATGTAATCCTGAGTCGTTGTGCTCGGCTCAAAAATGTATTTGCCGGGGTAAAGCCGCTCGAACTCATCGCGCTCCTTGCGCGACATATAGCCCAAATACGGCTCGCGGTCATTCTCGCTCGCGTCCTCAAAGATCGCCTCTATCGCTCCGCTTACGTTTTTGCCGTGCGGAAAGCAATATCCCCAAAGCCTGCCGTCACCTCGGAAATACGCCTTTATCAGCGTGTCGTCAAAAACGGCGGTTTTGATATTGTACTCGCTGTTCCACAGGTAGGCGCTGACAAAATTTGCCTCGCAGCCGATTTCATCATCGCCGTAGAACGCGCGGTACTCTTTGATTTTTGACTTTTCTATACTCTTAAAATCTAACATAAAATGTCGCTTAAAGCCTTTTCGATCTCCATTGAGATCCTGTCGATCGGCTTGATGTCTCCGTTTTCACAGCAGTCGATTATCCTCCAGCCGCATTTTTCTGCGGCGTAGAGCGCGCTTTTGCGGCAGGATAACAGGAAGCTGAGGTTGCTTTCGTGCAGATCCTTTTTGCTTTGGTCTCCACCGTAACGCTTTTCCATCAGCTTTTGCGATACATCGGGAGAAACGTCGAGGTAGATCACAGCGTCGGGGTGCGGGAGTCCGAGCTTGTCGTACTCAAAATCCGCCTGCCACGCTATGAACGCGTCGCGCTCGCTATCACTAACCTTCGCCATTTGGTAGATGATGTTTGAGGTGCAGTAGCGGTCGCATAGAAAGAGCGTGCCGCTTTGGTAATCGTTTTTCCAGTCGCCGAGGAATCCCGCGGCGCGGTCAACGGCGTAAAACGCCGAAGCAGCGTAGGCGTTGACGTCCTCGGGCTTGCTGCCGAATTCTCCGCTGAGGTACATTTTTACCAGCGACGAGCTCGGACTGTCGTAGTCGGGGTATTCAAGCCGCCTGACCTTGACTCCCCTATCGCTGAGCTTTTGGGCGAGCAGCGCGGTCTGGGTGGCCTTTCCGCTGCCGTCGAGCCCTTCTATCACAATAATCTTGCTTTTCATACTTAACCTCTGCCGTACTTTGCGCGAACTTCCTTTTGCTTGCCGCAGCACATATTGCCCTCGGGGCACGGCCCGAACAGACAACCGGGTCCGCTGTTTTTGAACAACGTCGGCGCGACCTCGAGGCACTGCAGCAGCATTTGCTCTGCGACCTCTCTGATCTCCCACTGTGCGCGGTTGCAGCAGCGGTGAGCAAAGAAGTTGTTAAGGCTGCGCGCGTTGAACGTGCAGACTATCTTGGTGGTTGAGGCGTTTGGTAAAATGAAGCGGGCGTCCTCGTTAGCCTTTTTCAGGAAAGCGGAATAGCGCTTTTTGTCTGCCTGCTTAAAACTCTCCATTATCTCCTCGTCGGTGCCGTCTTGGGGCTCGCCGAGGTAGTCGGTGATGTAGCCCGCAACAAGGCTGTCGCGGATCTCCTTATAAGCCTGAGCCTCAACTTCAAGAGCCTTTTCGTAAGCGGCGAACGCCCTGGGATTTTTTTCGATCTCGGGCGGGGTGACAAAGTCGAACCTTGTGCCGTCAACGTATCTTTGGCTCTGCTGAGAGTAGGAGGCTATTCTGTGGCGCACAAGCTGGTGCGAGCAGGCGCGCGATATGCCCTCTATTCCAAAGGTGAACGAAGCGTGCTCGGTGGGGCTCGCGTGACCGAGGTCAGAGAGCATATTGAGGAAGGACGTTGTCTTTTCCTCCGTCAAGCCCTCTCGGATATTCTCGATATCCGACGGCGAGTAGCAAAGCTTTGCCGCCATTGCCACGGTTTGCTCGGGGTTCGGGGTGTGCGCGAGCAGGGTAACTTTTATCGCCATAATACTGCCTCCTGATCTGAATTTTTCGCAATAAATTTGCATTTTTACGCAATTATAGTAATTATACTACATAGTTAAAATTAGTATATCATTTTTTTACGATTTTTTCAATAGGTTAGTGGAGAAAAATGCAGGTAAAAAAACGAATGGTAAGCGCAACAAAAAAGCTTCTCCCTCGTGGAGAAGGTTTTTGTTGTTAAAGATAACTCGCGCTATTGGAAGCGAACCCCCCTCAGTCATTTTGCAGGCAAAATGACAGCTCCCCCAAAACAAGTGTCGGGGGAGCCGTTAAATGCTGATAATTGTTTAATTGTTAATTAAAACTCTCAGTCTCCGAACTGGTTGAAGCGAGCCAAGAATTCTCTTGTTCTGTCGCTTGTCGGGTTATCGATCACCTGCTGAGGTGTTCCCTCTTCCTCGATAAAGCCGTTGTCCATAAAGATGATCTTGTCGGCTACGTCGTGAGCAAAGCCGATCTCGTGAGTCACGATGATCATCGTGCTGTCGGCGCTTTTGAGTCCTTTGATTACGTTGAGAACTTCGCCCGTTAGCTCGGGGTCGAGCGCCGAGGTCGGCTCGTCAAAGCAAAGAATGTCGGGGTTGAGCGCGAGTGCGCGGGCAATAGCCACGCGCTGCTGCTGTCCGCCGCTGAGGTTGCAGGGGTAAAAGTCGCGTTTTTCGCTGAGTCCTACCTTTTTGAGCAGAGCCTCCGCCTCATCGTTGATCATCTGAGTCGCCTGCTTCATATTTGTGGCGCCGAGATAATCCTTGTGCTTTAGTATCTGCTCCTTTGCCCTGAGCGTGGGAGCGAGAGTAAGGTTGCTCATAACGTTGTACTGCGGAAATAGGTTGAAGTTTTGGAAAACCATACCAAAGTGCAGACGGTTTTGGCGGATCGCCGCCTCGCTGCGCTTTGACTCGTCCTCCGCGTCAAAAAGCACCTTTTCGTTTACCGTGATTTTGCCGTGCTGAGGTATCTCAAGAAAGTTCAGGCAGCGCAAAAGCGTTGTTTTGCCCGAGCCCGATGAGCCGATTATCGCCAAAACCTCGCCTTTTTCAAGCGAAAAGCTGATGTCCTTTAGGACCTCGGTTCTGCCGAAGCTCTTTTTTATATTATCTACCTTTAAAAATGACATTCTTCTCCCCCCTAAATCTTATAATAATCGAGCTTTTTCTCGATAAATCTGAACAGAAGGGTGAGAACTCCGCAGAAGAGCAGGAAAAACGCACCGGTGTAGAACAGCGGCCAGATAACTCCTCCCGCAGCGAAGGTTTCCGCTGACTGAAGTATTTCCATAATCATAATTATTCGAGCAAGAGAGGTATCTTTTATTAGCGTCATAATCTCGTTGCTCATAGGCGCAGTGATGCGCTTGATGACCTGCATAAGCACTATCTTGAAGAAGATTTGGCTTTTGCTCATTCCAAGAACTTGTCCTGCTTCATACTGTCCTTTTGGGATCGACTCGATTCCGCCGCGGAAAATCTCGGAAAAATATGCCGCGTAATTGATTACAAAAGCTATTACAGCCGCAACAAAACGATCAAGGTTTAGTACTATGTTCAAGTTGTATTGAGCGTTTAGCATATTAACAACAAACGACGGAACATAGAACACCACAAAAAGCTGGAGCATTAGCGGAGTTCCGCGTATAATCCACACAAATGCCCTTACGACCGCCTTTAACGGCTTGAATTTTGACATTGAACCCATAGAAACTAAGAGTCCAAGAGGAATTGCCATTACCAGTGTCAGCGCGAACAAAAGACAGTTTTGACCAAATCCTTTTAACAGCTCATTTGTTACTACACTAAAACTCATATTACTTTACTATAAGGAGATCCTGAAGGTTATATTTCTTAGCGATTTCATCGAGCTTGCCGTTTTCTTTTAACTTTTTGATAGCAGCGTTGACTTTTTCAACTGTTTCGGGGCTGTCTTTTCTAAAACCGATACCGTACTGCTCGGGAGCAAATGTCTTTGCTTCGATAACGGCAAGATCACTGTAGTCTGAATCATCGCGTATAGTACCCTTTGACATTACAAAGTCGATGATAGCAACATCTGATGTGCCTGCCTTGACCTCCATAAGAGCCTTTGCCTGTGAGTCGGCAGGGGTGTAGTTGGCTTCCTTGAAGTACTCGTCACCCTGAGCGACTTCCTCACCTGCTGATTCTTTCTCTGCAATCACCTTAGCGTCTTTAACACTCTGTGCGTACTTATCAACATTATCTTTCTTGCATACCATTACCTGCCTGTTCTCCATATAAGGAGTTGAAAAATCCATTTCTTTCTGACGGTCTTCATTGATTGTAAAACCGTTCCAGATACAGTCGATTTTCTTTGATTTAAGCTCAACTTCTTTTGTTTCCCAGTTGATTACTTGGAAATCGGGCTCAACGCCGAGCTCCTCGCAAACAGCCTTTGTAAATTCGGTCTCAAAGCCTGTGAGCTCGCCGCTGTCTTTGTCTTTGTAGTTCATGGGCTCAAAAAGGGTGATACCGATAGTCATCTTGCCCTTGTTCTGAATATAACCCCAGTCGCTGTTAGTATCGGCCTTGCTTGACTCGCCCGAGTCACTTGAACCTTCTGATGATGAGCTTGAAGCCCCACCACAGCCTGCAAATGCAAATACAGCCATAAGAGCTGCCAAAATAAGCGCAATAATCTTTTTCATATTGTTTTCCTCCGTATAAATAATTTTTCGTCCGAATACACGAACCAATCACTATTATACATTAATACGTTAACGAAGTAAAGTGTTTTTGAGAAAAATAAACAATAATATTTTTGGGCGCAAAAAAAGAAGCGGAGCATTTTACTGCTCCGCTTCCGGTTATTTTAGATTATTAACAGTTTAGCTGTTGATTACCAAGCTGTTACAAGGTAATGACCCTTGTCATTCTTTGAACCGTCCATCCAGTAGCCCTGTACAGAGAAGTCTGTAATGTCCTCTGTCTGTGCGCCGTTGCCGTTGTTAAGGATAACGCCTACTGCGCCTTCGGGAACGTGGCAGATGAACTGTGTCTCGCCGTAACCGTTTGTTACTGTCTCTGCCTGTGCAGTTCCTGTGGGAGGCTCATCAGTGGGCTGCTCCTCAGTTGTTGTGGGAACAGGGACGGGATCATCGAAAGGTGTTACGATGTAGTGACCGAGGCTGTTCTTTGTGCCGTCCATCCAGTAGCCTGTGTGGCTGAAATCTGTGATGTCTTCTGTCTGTGCGCCGTTGCCGTTGTTAAGGATAACGCCTACTGCGCCTT